>CAMBWG010000008.1 GCA_945871415.1 uncultured Desulfovibrio sp. | reverse complement strand
CGAGGCCTATACCGTCGTGGCGCTCGTTTATCTGATTATTACCCTGCTCCTTTCCAAAATCGTCAGCGTTATTGAAGCGAGGCTCAACTACTATGACCGCAGAAAGTAACGGCCCCATGATTTCCATCACCAATGTCTGGAAATATTTCGGCCAGTTTCCGGCCCTGCAGGATGTGAGCCTCGACATAGCCCAGGGCGAGCGCGTCGTCATCATCGGCCCGTCCGGCTCCGGCAAATCCACTCTGCTGCGCTCCATCAACCGCCTCGAAGAGATCGACGGCGGCAGCATCATTGTCAACGGGCAGGATATCAACGACAAGAGCAACGACATCAACATGCTGCGCCGCGGCATGGGCATGGTGTTCCAGCAGTTCAACCTGTTCCCGCACAAGACCGTGCTGGAAAATCTCACGCTGGCCCCGCGCAAGCTGCTCGGCCTTTCGCGCACCGACGCCGAAAACCGCGCGCTGCTCCTCCTCAAGAAGGTGGGTATCAGCGACAAGGCCAATATCTACCCCGCCATGCTTTCCGGCGGTCAGCAGCAGCGCGTGGCCATCGCCCGGGCCCTGGCCATGCAGCCCGCCATCATGCTTTTTGACGAGCCCACCTCCGCCCTTGACCCCGAAATGGTCAACGAAGTGCTCGACGTCATGATCAATCTGGCCGAAGACGGCATGACGATGGTCTGCGTCACCCATGAAATGGGCTTCGCGCGCACCGTGGCCGACCGCGTCATCTTCATGGATCACGGCCAGATTATCGAATCCGGACCGCCGGACGTGATCTTCGGCTCCCCCCGCCATCCCCGTCTCAGGCAGTTTCTTAATCAGATTCTCTAGGCCCGGGACCAGCAGATATTGTTTTGATGGGGAAGAAAACCCTTTTGCCTGCGGCAAAAGGGTTTTCTTCCCCATCAAACTCCCCCGTCCTCCCCAAAACCCGCCCAATGGAGCATTTTCAGTTTGAAACGCCGTGCGCTTTTCAAGCGAAACGACAGGCCCGGCGGCGGCCCGTGCCGGGGCATCCCGCCTCAGGCGGAAACATTCTTTCGCCGCTCAGACCGGTAAAAACCAGAAAAGGCCGCCTTCCTTACGGAAGACGGCCTTTTCTGTTCGCATCCCTGCGTCAGCCGACAGGAAATCCCTTCCCGCGCCCGGCACGGAATCGTGAAAGATGCCGTGCTGAAACATGTTCAGGTCTCAAGCGTCGACGGCGCTATACGTAATCGCCGCGGTTGAACTTGAACCGCTCGATGGCAGTCAGCACATCCAGCCGATGTATAATTTCCCCGAAACCGGGCATCTGCTCATCCACGGTGATCGTGCTGTGCTTGAGTTCGCTGACCTTTCTGTTGATTCCCTCCAGCAGGTCATACGCATCACGCAGAGATTCCTGACGGCCGGAGCCCAGCATTTCCACATAGGAATCCCACATATCCAGGGCGCCGGACGCTTCATGGAAGGCGGTCTGCGCCGCCTTGGCGGACATGGCCGAACCTTCGCCATCGTCTCCCGCGCCGAGAAGGAGCTGGCTGATCAGTTCAGTCTGCGCACCCCCGGGCATGGACGGAACAGCGTTCTCCGCCTGTGCGGCTCCCGTGTCCAGACGCTCGCTCAAAGCAGCCTGAAAAGCCTGCGCATCTCCCTCGACGGAAGACGCGCCGCCTTCCTGCAAACCAAGCAGCGCATCCAGCGACGGATCTTGATCATTGCGAATCTTCATCTTCGCCTCCAGGGTTGGCGTTTGCCCGGACCAAAGCAAGAAACATGCCGTGCAACACCAATCTTATCTTGGCGGTTTTTCACATTTTTTTGTTACATTACAGCGGCAAATTTTGCCCGGAAGCCACAGCGGGCCGCCTCGCGGGCAAAGCTTGCCTATCGCGGCCTCCGCGCTTCCGGCACATGAATGCGCGTTACAGCCTCATAGCCTGTTGAAAAGCTCTTGTCTATCCCGGATAAAGTTCGTATATTCACAACAGAAACTATGGAAAGGGCCGCCGACGTAAACCAGGCTGCCCGTGGGTATCCCCTTGTCGCCCCGGTATGGGCTCTGGATGGCGATAAAAGAACTCTGTGCTCACCCGGAGGAATTTCTCATGAAGGACATCAAGAAGATTCTGTGCGCCGTCGACCTCTCCGATCACAGCAAGTCCGTGGCCGAATACGCCACGCTGCTGGCCAAGGCCCTGCACGCCAGCGTCGTTGTCGTCTACACGGCCCCGTCGCTGAGCCAGTATGTCGGTTTCCATGTGCCGCCCAACACCATTGAAAACTTCGTGGGCGAAATCGTGACCGGCGCCGAAAAGTCCATGGACGCCTTTGTTGCCGAAAACTTCCCCGACGTGGAAGCCAAGGGCCAGGTGCTCATCGGTTATGCCGCTGAGGAAATTCTCAATCGCGCCAAGGAAGAAAACGCCGACGTCATCGTCATGGGTACTCACGGCCGCAAGGGCATCGACCGCATCCTCTTCGGCTCCGTGGCGGAAAAGGTCGTGAAGAACGCCACCATGCCGGTTCTCACCGTGCGTCCCACGGAAGACAGCACGGAAGCCTAATCCATTGACGCAACGGCCGCCGCTTTGCAGCGCCGATGCCGGCGCGTCATTTTCTCCTGTCCCTGACCCGGAGTGAAGACTCCGTTGCCGCCTCCCCGGACCTGTTCGGGGGAGGCGGCCTTTTTTGAGAGATATCTATGCCTTCTTTTTCTGTCCGCCCGGAAATTGCCGCCCTCAGTCCCTATGTGCCGGGCATGTCCATTGAAGAAATCCGGCAGCGTTACCAGCTGGAAAACGTCGTCAAGCTGGCCAGCAATGAAAACCCCCTCGGCACGCCGCCGCTGGCAATGGAGGCCATCCGCCGCTGCGCCGCGGGAGCCTTCCGCTATCCTCAGTCCGGCAATCCACGCCTTGCGGCCGCGCTGGCGGAGCTGCACCGTGTCGATGTGCGGCGTATCGCCATCGGCAACGGCTCCGACGAAATCCTCGACATGCTGATCCGCATGCTGGCCGAACCGGGACGCGACAATATCGTCTGCTTCCGCCCCTGTTTCAGCATTTATCCCATTCAGAGCAGCATCTGCGGCGTCGAAGTCCGCAGACAGCCGCTCAACGGCGACTTCAGCTTCGATTTCAACGCCCTGCTGAACCTTGTCACCGACAGGACGCGTCTCGTCTTCGTCACCACGCCGGACAATCCCTCCGGCTATTGTCCGCCGCGTGCCGACGTGGCCGCCCTGGCGGCCCGGCTTGCCGCCAGAGCCCCGCAGGCCCTGCTGGTCATTGACGAAGCCTATATGGATTTTGCCGGAGATGATGCCGACGGCGAACGTTGCTTCTCCCTCCTGGCAAACGGCGAGCTGCCCGCTAACGCTCTCGTCTGCCGCACCTTCTCCAAAAGTTACGGACTGGCCGGACTGCGTATCGGCTATGCCGTGCTTCCCGAGGAGCTGGCCCAGTATTACTGGCGCGCACGCCTGCCCTTCTCCGTCAATGTTCTGGCCGAGGAGGCCGCGCTGGCGGCCCTGCGCGACACTGCCTTTCGCGACGCCACGCTGACCCTTGTCCGCACGGAACGCCGCCGCCTGACGGAACGCCTGCGCGATCTCGGCTTTTCCGTCTGGCCCAGCCATGCCAACTTCCTCCTTTGCCGCCCCGACGACGACGGACCCGACGCCAAAGCCTGCTTTGAAGCCCTGCTCAGGCGCGGTTTCATCATCCGCCCGCTCGGCAGCTATCAGCTGCCGGATCATCTGCGTATCAGCATCGGCACAAAGGAAGAAAACGACGCCTTCCTCGCCGCGCTGGAGGATGTGCTGCGCGAGCTGGATACGAACGAACACCGGGCCGACGTCTTCTAAGGTCTGTTGACACTATTCGTAAGTTGTTTTTGGGGGGAAGGGACCCCCATCCCTTCCCCAGCGCGCTTTTTCAGAGGAAACAGGAGTTTCCGACATTTCTATTTATTTGAAAAAATTGTAAATTTGAGTTAGCGACCCTTGGAGCGTTTCAACTTTGAAAAAGGTGAAACGACAGGGCGGGAGTTTTGAAACGCCCAGCGTTTCAAACTGAAAATACTCTGAGGAGTTTTCCGGGGAGCCCTCGGGAAAACACACCCTGAAGAAACTGGCGCAGTATTCCACACGTTCAAAAAGGATTCTTCATGCCTCTGGATGAAAAAGGTTCCCTGGCAGCGATCGTCACCCTTGACGGCCCTGCCGGTGTCGGCAAGACCACGCTTGCCCGCAATGTGGCCGAAGCTCTCGGCATCTTTTATATGGATACCGGGGCCATGTTCCGCACGCTGGCCCTGCGTCTCGGCCCCGGCGCGGAACAACGCTCCGCCGCCGACCTGCTGGAGGCCGGCCGTCAGTGGGTTTTCAGCCTGGAAGGACAGGGGAGCCGGACCCGCCTGCGCTGCAACGGCGATCCTGTCGGCGAGGAAATCCGCACGGAAGAAGTGGGCATGCTGGCGTCGCGCATTGCGGCCGTGCCGGTCATCCGCGAGATACTGCTGGAAGCCCAGCGGTCGCTGGCCACAGCCGGGCCGCTGGTCGCCGAAGGACGCGACATGGGAACCGTGGTTTTTCCGCAGGCACGCCACAAGTTCTTTCTTGACGCGGCTCCGGAAGTACGGGCGCAGCGTCGCCTGCTTGAGCTGCGGCAGCGCGGACAGGAGGCGGACATCAACGAGCTTGCGGAACAAATCCGTCAAAGGGACGCCCAGGATCGCAATCGGGCCATAGCCCCGCTGCGCCCGGCGGACGATGCCGTCATCGTGGACACATCATACCTCGATATTGCCGCCGTGCAGGAGCGCATCCTGCAGCATATCCGGGATAAAGGAGGGCTCTCCCGCTCCTGATCCCCCCGGCACGGCAAATTCTGCCCATACCGCTCCCAGAGGCCCCGTCGCTTTTGCGGCCGGGGCCTTTTTTTATGCCCGGCGCCGGGCAAAAAAGGGACAAAACTGCCGCACCGTTTCCAGACACAAAACATAACATATTGATATTTAATATTTTTACATTTTCAACACTACTTGGCATACGAGATGCAAGAGGAGAGGCAAACGCGGTACAGCCGCATAAGCCTCTGGGGAGGAAAACCATGGAAAACAAGCTCGATTACGAAATCAACAACGAACTGGGCGAATGCTATCTGTTCATGGGCGACTACGACAAGGCCGCCGACTACTACCGCAAGGCCGCGACCGCTCCCAACTGCGGCGCCGCCCCTTACATGGGTCTGGCCACCATCGCCATCCAGCACGGCGAGTATGACAATGCCCTGACGCTCTACAAGAAGGCCCTTTCGGTGGAAAACAACGGCAAGGCTCATTGCGGTATCGGTCTTGTCTACATGCAGCTCGGCCACAACGAAGAAGCCTTTGCCAGCTTCGCCGAGACCCTGAAGAAGCTTCCCGACAATATTGTCGCCCTCAACTGCCTTGTGCGCGTGGGCTATCAGCTCCAGCGCGTGGAAGAAATCGTGCCCTACCTGGAAGCCGCCCTTGAAAGCAGCGAACAGGCCGAGGCCGTGCGCGTGGCTCTGGCCGGCTGCCTCATGTATCTGGGTCGCAACGACGAAGCCCGCCGTCACCTCGAAATCGTGCTGGGCTCCAACCCCGAAAATGCCGGCGCCAAGGAAATGCTCAATACCGTGGCTGCCTAGGCCCGTTACATATTCCGGGACGCGGGAGTGGGCGTCCCCGGTTTTCGTCACGGCGAGAACCCCCGCGAGGGCCCGACGGCGCCGCGCACCCTGAATTTCCCCTCCCCACAGATTTTCCGATCCCGGCATGGGGTCGGGATCGGAAAATCCAATGTGGAAAATACCCTTCAGCGGATTCGCTCCGCAGTCAGCGGCATGTTGTTCTCCAGCGACATGCCGCTTGCCTTTTGCCTGACGTTCCCTGCCCCATACCGCCTGCCGCGCCTTCTCTGCCGCTGTCGCACGCCCGTACACCGGGATTTGCAAAAAAAACGGCTTCGCCGTAGGATAACGCGCCTTGTGTCCCCCAACGGAATGCGCAACCCTGGTGTCCGGCGGTTCTTCCGTTCTGGCCTGCATCTTGCATTTGTTATGGTCGATGATGGCCGTTACGAATAATTGACGCGCAGGCGGCCGCGCCGGACAAGGCGCCCGACAGATTCGCAGTTCAAGGAAGCAGACGATGCAGGTCAAGACATTTTCAGGCGCCAGTTCACAGGAAGTGCTCGCGCAAATCAAGGCGGAGCTGGGCGCCGACGCGGTGATCCTCTCCAATCGCACCTATCGCAAAAACGGCGAGCTGTGCCACGAAATCATGGCGGGTGTCGAACGCCCGGCCCAGGCCGGCGCCGGCGCTTCCGCGCCGGCTGAAGGCGTGGCCCCCGCGCCCTCGTCCGGTGCGGGCTGGAGCGAATGGCACAAGGACTGGGTTCGCGTCAAGGAACAGCTTTTCATGCTGATGAAGCCCGCCATCCGCATGGATCGCCTGACGCCCCGTCAGCGTGTGGCGCTGGAATATCTGCAGCGGGAGGGCGTATCCGACGGCGTCTCCATCGCTCTTTACAATATGCTGGCGGCCCGCCCCGGCGCTTCGGTACTGGAAAGTCTGGCCGGTATCGTGCCCATCCGTTCCTGGGGCGGCGCGGCCTGGCCGCAGCGCATCCACCTCTTTGCCGGCCCCTACGGCAACGGCAAGACCACGGCCGCGCTCCGCTGCGCCCTGCATTTGCGCAAGGAAAAGCCGGAAATGCAGATAGCCTTCATCAATACGGACTGTCTGCGCGGCAACGGCCGTCTGACTCTGCGCCACTGGGCCGAGCTGTCGGATTTCGGTTACCTTGAAGCCGCCGACGCCGAGAGCATGCGCAAGGCGCTTGCCCTGACGGCCGAGGCCGACGCCGTCTTCATCGACACGCCCGGCATGACGCCGGAAATGAACCTTGCCCAGTGGCAGCATGAAATGGGCATTGACGAACAGCCCCACGCGACGCATCTTGTTATGTGCCCCTTTTATGACGGCGTACAGATGCAGGCCCTGCTGCACCGCTATGCCTCGGACGGCGACACCAGCCTTATCTGGACGAAGCTGGATGAGGCCGTGTGCTACGGCGCGCTCGTCAATGTGGCCCACGAGGCGAGGCTGCCCATTTCCGCCATTTCCTATGGTCCGGAACTGAAGCAGAGCCTCAGCCCGGCGACGGAACCTCTGGTGTGGCGGCTCATCTTCAAGCGACAGCTGCCCATTCACTCCGGCGACTAGCCCGTAAACGACAGTGCCGTTCTTTTTCTGATCAGCTGCATGGAGCACCCGGCATGAGCGATACCTTTCCTCTGGTTTTTTCCGTCACTTCCGGCAAGGGCGGCGTCGGCAAAACCAACCTGTCCGTCAATCTGGCGCTGGAGCTTGCCAAAAAGGGCAAACGTGTCGTCCTTGTTGACGCGGATCTCGGTCTGGCCAATGTGGATGTGCTGCTGGGCCTGACGCCGCCGCGGAATCTTTTTCATCTGTTCCATGAAGGGGCCGGAATCAGGGATATTCTTTTCCCCACGCCGTACGGCTTTTCCATTCTGCCCGCCAGTTCCGGCATGAGCGAGATGCTGACTCTTTCCACCGGACAGAAGCTGGAGCTTCTGGAAGCCATGGACGATCTGGAAGGCAGCATTGACTGTCTGATTGTGGATACCGGCGCGGGCATCAACGAAAACGTCCTGTATTTCAATCTGGCGGCGCAGCAGCGTCTTGTGGTGCTTACGCCCGAACCCACATCCCTGACGGACGCCTATGCGCTGATCAAAGTGCTCAAGATGGCGCACGGCGTGGAACATTTCAAAGTCTGCGTCAACATGGCCAAGGATGCCGCCACGGCAAAGGAAATGTTCAAGCGCCTTTATCAGGCCTGCGATCATTTCCTTGACGGCGTGTCGCTGGACTTCCTCGGTTTCGTGCCGCGCGATCCCGGCGTGCGCGCCAGCGTGGTGCAGCAGAAGCCCTTCTGCGCCTTTGCGCCCGATTCGTCCGCCGCGCGGGCCGTGGCGGACATGGCTGCGACCATCACTACCTGGGAGCCGCCGCACGAGCTGGACGGTAATATCAAATTCTTCTGGAAAAAGCTGCTGTTCCGCTAACGCGGGCATGGCGGAAGGCACATACGCCGGTCGTATGGGTTCCTGCTCCGTCCATTTCCTATGAAAAACGCCACAGCATACGCGCAGGCAGCGGGCCCGTGGGAAGACCTCGAAACGGGCGCCCGGCCATGGGAAGACTTTTCCCCGAGTGAACAGGAAGCGGTGGTGCGTCACTATGCGCCCAAAATCCGCTTTCTTGCTCTGCGCCTGAAATCCAAGCTGCCGCGCAACGTGGAGCTGGGCGAGATGATAAGCTCCGGGACGCTGGGACTCATGGAGGCTCTGGGCAAATTCCGCCCTCAGCTCGGCATCCGCTTTGAGACGTACGCCGAAAACCGCATCCGCGGGGCCATGCTCGACGAACTGCGCCGTCTGGACTGGCTGCCCCGTTCGCTGCGTCAGCGTATCCGGCTGCTGGACGAAGCCATGCGCAGAATTGAACACGAGCAGGGGCGTCAGGCAACGGAAGAGGATTTGCAGGCGGCTACCGGCCTGGATCTGCGCGATATCCGTCAGGGGCTCGAAGCCCTGCAAAATCAGCTCTGGCTTTCGCTGGACGCCATTCAGGACACGCTCTCGTCCGAAACGGCCACATCCGGCGACGAACCCTATGGCGGCACGGCGCAACGCGAACTGGTGGAGCGGATAGCGCCGCTGATAGACCGATTGACACCTCGGGAAAAGCTGGTACTCTCCCTTTATTATGCTGATGAGCTAAATATGCGGGAGACCGCCGAAATCATGGGCATCACCGAAGGACGCGTTTCCCAGCTGCACTCCCAGGCGCTCCGGCGTCTTCGCAAGGAATTCATCAGACTATACGGAGACGACGCCGCAGCGCACGCATAAGTCACGGCAGCCGTCACGAACTCAGGAGGGAAACATGCCTTACGATCCGAATATGCGCATCCTCGTCGTGGACGATTTTTCCACCATGAGACGCATTGTGCGCAACATCCTGCGCCAGCTTGATCTCAACAATGTGGTCGAAGCCGACGACGGCACCACTGCCTGGGACATTCTCAATCGCGACAAGATCGATTTCATCGTCTCCGACTGGAATATGCCCAACATGACCGGCATCGAGCTCCTGCGGAAAGTGCGCGCCAGCGAACAGTTTGCCGACATTCCCTTCCTGATGGTAACGGCAGAGGCCCAGCAGGAAAACATCATCGAAGCCGTGCAGGCCAAGGTGTCCAACTACATTGTAAAGCCCTTTACCGCCGATACCATGAAGCAGAAAATCGACAAGATTTTCGCTTAAGGCACACGGTTTCCCGTTTCCGGCCGGGGTCCGCCCCCCCGGCACAGCAACGAGAACACGTCTTTTTTCGCCTGCTGTCCGTCCGGCGGCAGGCGAAAAATGCGTCACCTCCGTAGGTCAGCGCCGCGTCCGGCAATCCCCTGACACAACCTTTTTCTGACGCCCCGACGGCGTCCCGGCAGGCTCGGAGAATGGCTGATACCAAGACAAAAACAGCGTCCGGCACGCTTCAGATGGAGGTTGTGCCTCCGGCTGCCAGCAAGAAGGTCGAGCTGGACCTTGATGATGCGCCCTTCCTCCAGAAGGAAGAGGAACAACGCCAGGATCTGCCCGCGCGACCTGCCAGCCGTCCGCCGGCGACGCCGGCCGCTCCCGCCCCTGATACCGGCGCGGCCAAAAAGAAAAAGCTCATCATCATGGCTGCGGCGGCCGGTATTCTTCTGCTGGTCGGCGCGGCTGCCGTCTGGTGGTTTTTCCTGCGCTCGCCCGCCGTGCCGCCTCCGCCTCCCGCGAACGCGCCGCAACCCCAGATCATCACGGTGCCGACTCAGACCGTACCCCCGCCGCCCGCGGAAAGTCTCAAGGCCCTCGATCCCTTCTGGGTGGAAAACAAGGATGCCCAGGGGCATTCCCATTTTCTGATCTGCACGTTCTCCATTGTCTGCGACGACATACAGGCAGAACAGGAAATTGACCGGCACATGCTCGTCATCCGCGACGCCATCTACTTCTATCTGCGCAGCAAGACCTTTGAAACGCTGCTTGATGCCAGACAGGTGGAAGGCATGAAAAAGGATATCGTGGATACCATCAACAACTATCTGACGCGCTACAAGGCAAAAGACGTACTCTTTGAAAGCTATATCGGGCAATAGCCCATATTTTTAAAGAGTACGCGGGGGGACGCATGAGCATCGAGTCCACCATGGCCATTCTGTATGCCCAGACCGGTCTTGCGGCTCCCATCGTCAATGCGACGACTGTCGGCCCGCAGGCCGCGGCGGCCATGTCCCGGACGCTGGCCGCGGAAATGGCCAAGCAGGAACAGCAGCAGGTCAACAAGGCTGAACCCCAGGCGGAGGGAGCCAAAGTCAGCCCCGATGCGCAGCATCAGAACGGAGGCCAGATGTTCGGCAACCGTCGCAAGCGTCGTCCCTTCCAGCCCGCGCCGGAAGAAGACGACGGCCCCCGGCCGTCCGGCTCTCCCCTTGTGGGCAACCTTTTGAACATAAAGATATGAACAACATCACCCTGATTGCTCTTGCTTTTTTCCTTCTGGAACTGCTTATCCTCGGCGGCATTTTCTTTTTCTATATGCGTCTGCGCCGTTCCGAACGGCTGTTCAATCTGTTGCAGTCCAATCAGCAGGCTCTGCTCGGGCGCATTGAAATGAACGCCCGCCTCGAAAAGGAAGTTGTCGCCACCTTTGCCCAGCGCCAGGCGGAACTGAAGAATCTGGAAGAAAAGCTGGAGGAACGCAGCAAGGAGCTGCGCCGTCTGCTGGAGCAGGCGGAAGGCATCATGCGCTCCCCCCAGTTTCTGCGCGAGATTATTCTCAACGGCCGCAAAAAGGGTCTTTCGGCCCGCCAGATTGCCCGCAATGCCGGACTGAGTGTCGATGAAGTCGAGCTCATCCTTGCCCAGAATCCTCCGGCACAGGCCGGGTAACCTTCCGTATTCCGGCAACTGTCCTTTATACCCAAATAATATGAATCTTCATTATTCCGCCAATAAATCCATAGTTGCTGCCTGCGCCATCATCTGGCTCGTTCTGCTTTATTTCCTTCTTCTGACCCCGTACATGACGGATAACTTTCTGTTCAGCAGAAACATGCAGCCATGTTATTCAGTCTTCATGTCCGGGGCCCCCATTGAGCGGCTCGATCCCATGACGTTTGAAGCGGCGCTGCGACAGGCTGCGGCCATGTATCCCACATGGTGCGGGCGCTTTACCGGCAACCTGCTCGTTTACCTTATTTTCATGCTGCCGTATCCGGTATACGCCCTGCTGGCCGCCACGGCCTTTGTGGCGTATCTGTTCCTGCTGCATATGTGTATCTGGGGGGTACGCTGGCGGGAAACGCTGAGTGCCGGCTGGCTGCTTGCACTGGGCGCTCTGCTCTGGGTCGGCATGCCTTCTTTCGGTTCCGCATTCTTCTGGATCAGCGTGGGCGGCTTCTATACGCTGCTTGGTCAGGCGCTCTTTCTGTTGCCGTACCGCTTTGCGCTGGATCAGGAAGAAGTCTCGACGTCCTCCCCCGCCGTGCGGTGTATTCTCTTTTTTGCGGCAGGCATATTTGTCGCCATGCTGGATTATGCCACCAGCGCCGCCCTGCCGGTAACCGCCATTGCCTGCACGGCCTGGCTGTATTTCCGGCAAAAGCCGGAGGTTCGTCGCATTCCCCGCTTGCTGCTGGCAGGAGCGCTGGGCATCAGTATCGGCGGCGCGCTTACCATCCTGGCCCCGGGGAACGCCGAACGACTGCTTCTGACCAAGGATCCCAATGTCCACAGATATCTGGACAGTACCTTCATTGAAAAAATCCTGTCCTATTTCCTGCATCTGCCGCTGTCTCTGCTGATGCAGGGCGTTCCGCTGCTTCTGCTTTTCTGGGGCTGCCGGATTCTGTACCGCAACTACGGCAGACGCTGGCCCCTGCATGTGCCCCATGCGGCGCTGCTCTTTCTGCTCCCGGCGGCAGTCACGCATGCCGCCTACTTTTTCACGTCCTGGCCGCCCCCCCGGGCCTTTGCCACGACCTCAGTCCAGTTCATCATTGCTGCCTGCATCACGGCCTATGCCGTCTTGCCGGCAGCCTCCCGGAAGGATCTGCGCCGTCTCTCCATACTGCGCGTAGTGCTGATGGTTGTCTGTATCAGCACTGTCGCTTACGAAGGATGGAAATTCTGGCAGGTAGACAAAGCCATAGCACAGCGCGAAGCCATTTTTGCCGCGCATAAGGGAGGTCACGCCGAGGTTCCTCCGCTGGGAATCCGGGCTGGCAGACATATGGTGCTGGGTTCTCACCTGCAGGATATCAATTCGGATCCAAGATTCTGGGTAAACCGCGCTGTGGCGGCCTGGTACGGGCTCAAAAGCGTTGCCACTGTCACGTCCCGGTCTCATCTGATACCAGAGACGGAACAGACTGCGACGCTCCCTCTGACGGTAGAGGCGGACACCTCCGCCATCAGCGTGCACTACGCGCCCTCTGACTCCGCCCCCAAAACAAAATATATGCACATCTACTATTATGGCAGACCTGGTCTGCTGGATAACTTCCCGCAACTGCTAGCGGACACTATCTTCCGCTGGCTGGAAAAAGGTCGTGCCGGAGACCTCCGGCTCCTCCTTGTGCCTCTCCTGTGCGCTCGTGTGGATATTACTCTGGACTGGTCCGAGGGCGACGGGGGCAACGGCAAGGCCATCCCATGGGGTATGTATTCCAATCAAGGCGATATGTGGCTGGTCTCACCTGGAAAGGGGAAATTTTCCTTTGATTTGATTCCGCTAAAAAACACCTCCGGCTAGCGGCGTCACTGTCAGTCTGTCGCCGGATCGCCATTTCCCCGGAAGCGGCGGTTCCGCCCGGGATCTGCCTCTGATGCTCAAAGGAGCCTGTCAGATCCCGGGGACGGAGAAACCGGCGGCGTTGGCTCAGCTGGAAATCCGCCGGGCGCTCTCCGCCATCTTCCAGCGGGAATGAAGACATCTTCCCGTCCATGAGAGCATTTTCAGTTTGAAATGCTTTGCATTTCCGACCATACGGCCTGTCGTTTCAGAGAAAAAACGCAGTTTTTCCGCTCGCTTCTGGCCGGGAGGCGTCGTGCCGCCGCTTCGTGTTTCATCTTTTTCAAAGTTGAAACGCGCAAAAAAGCCCATCCCTTTCGGGACGGGCTTTTTTGCGTTTTCCCGCCTTGCCCGCAGGTGTACTTTCATGCTAGCATCACAGGACTTTCCGCAGTGTGCGATCGGGTTTGCCCACTGCCGTCACCCCTTGCCGGAGTCTTATCATGGATCCTTTCAACGCGGGCGCTCTTTCCCTGCTGCCGCCCATCATCGCCATCACGCTGGCTCTCTGGACCAAGGAAGTCTTTTCTTCCCTCATGATCGGCATCTTGAGCGGCTCGCTCATCTACACTGTCGGCATGGGGCAGGACTTCGTCATTGTCCGCACCATCGAAACGGCCTTTGCCGTCATGGTCAAAAAGGTTGATTTCAACATCATCATCTTCTGCACCCTGCTGGGTTCGCTGGTCTATGTCATCTCGCTGGCCGGCGGTACCCGCGCCTACGGCAAGTGGGCCACCCGACGCATCAAGGGCAAGACCAGCGCTCTGCTCTCCACCAGCGCCCTCGGCGCGTTCATCTTCATTGACGACTATTTCAACTGCCTTACCGTGGGCACGGTCATGCGTCCGGTAACGGACAGCTATAAAATTTCCCGCGCCAAGCTGGCCTATATCATCGACGCCACCGCCGCCCCCATCTGCATCATCGCGCCCATCTCCAGCTGGGCCGCGGCCGTGGGCAGCAATCTGAAGGCAACCGGCGCCTTTGAAAGCGATCTGGCAGCCTTTGTGGCGACCATTCCCTGGAATTTCTACGCGCTGCTCTCCATCATCATGGTGGTGCTGATCAGCTCCTGCAACTTCGACTTCGGCCCCATGCGCAAGGCGGAGCTGCGCGCTCAGGCCGGCGATGTGGGCGAAAGCGACAAGAAGGACGACGGGCACAGGCAACCCGAAGCCAGTATGCGCGGCCATGTGCTCGACATGCTGATCCCCATTGCCGCTCTCATCGTCTTTGCCATCATGGCCCTGCTCTTCAATGGCGGCTACTGGGGCAGCGATCCCGCGTACCATACCCTTGCGGCCGCCTTCGGCAACTGCTCGGCGGCTCCCGCGCTGGCACTGGCCTCATTTGCGGCTCTGCTCGTGGCCTTTGTCCAGTTCGTGCCCCGCGGCGTCCTGTCCCTCAAGGCGTTCATGGACGGCTGCATGCAGGGTATGAAGGCCATGATGCCCGCCAACACCATTCTTGTGCTGGCCTGGGCCATCAGCGGCGTCTGCCGCGACCTGCTGCAGACACCCGTCTTCGTGAAGTCGCTTGTGGAAGCCGACGGCGGCCTTACCGGCGGCCTTCTGCCCGCCATTATCTTCATTCTGGCGGGCTTCCTCAGCTTCTCCACCGGCACGGCCTGGGGGACCTTCGGCATCCTGATCCCCATCGTTGTGCCCGTGGCGCAGGTCATTGATCCCAACGGCAGCCTGGTGCTGATCTCCCTGTCCGCCACGCTCGCGGGCAGCGTCTTCGGCGACCACTGCTCCCCCATTTCCGATACCACCATTCTGTCCAGCGCCGGCGCGGCCTGTACGCATATCGAACACGTCTCCACGCAGATGCCCTATGCCTGCGTTGTTGCCGTCAGCAGCTTTGTCGGCTATATCGTGGCGGGCTTCAGCCAGAGCCTGCCCATCAGCTTCGGGGCCGGTCTCGTCGTGATGGTGCTGACCCTGCTCTACTTCCGCAGCCGTGTTCGCAGCCGCGAAGCGGCCGCCTAGAACATCGTCAGTCTGAAACGCCGTGCGTTTCAGACTATAGGGCAAAAGGCTCTAAAAAGCCGCACGCAATACGTACACAAAAGAGGAAAGCTCCTTTGCCACGGCAAAGCGAGCTTTCCTTTCTTCATCTGGAGCATTTTCAGTTTGAAAGACCTCGCCTTTCAAACCACACGGCCTGTCGTTTCACGGAAAAAACGTGTTTTTTCCGCTCTCATTGGGCCGGGCGGCGTCGTGCCGCCGCCTCGCGTTTCACCTTTTCAAAGGTAAAACGCTCCAGCATACGCGGCCGTCGCTTTCCAGCGGCAGGCCCGCACATTCCCCATTTTTCTGAAAGGATTATCTCATGAAACTTCGTTCCGCTCTGCTGTCTCTCTGCTGCGCAGCCGCGCTTGCCCTTCCGCCCTCGCTCCATGCCGAGGAGCGCTGGGGCTTTGACCTGGGGCTGGGGGGCTCCGTCATCACCTCCGAATACAAGGACGTTTACAGCGCCGGGGCCACGCTCCCGCTGCTGGGCTATGAAGGCGAACATTTCTATCTGCGCGGCATCAGCGGCGGCCTGCACCTCTTCAAAAACGACATGCACGAAATAAATGTGCAGCTCTCCTATCTGCCGCAGCGCTATCTGGCCAGCTGGAGCACCGACCATGCCATGAAACAGCTGGACGACCGCTATTCTTCCATGCTGGCCGGCCTCAACTATCGTCTGCTTTCGCCCTACGGCATCCTCCAGGCCACCGTCTCCGCCGATATCCTCGGCTACAGCAACGGCTTCATCGCGCAGGCTTCCTACAGCTATCCCTTCAATCTGGGACGCGTCACACTCGTGCCCTCCGTCGGCCTCAAATGGACCAGCTGCGAATACAACGACTATTACTACGGTATCGACAGCGACGAATCCCGCGCCAGCGGCCTTTCCGAATACAAGCCCGGCAGCGCCCTGTCCCCCAATGCGGGTATTACCGCCCGCGTGGGCCTCAGCGAAAACTGGAGCATCTTTGCCAACGGCAATCTCGAATTTCTCAATCAGGAAATTTACGACAGTCCCATGGTCGAAAACGCCACAAAACTTTCCGTAGGCGCGGGCCTGCTGTACAGATTTTAGAGCGTTTCAACTTTGAAAAAGTGAAACGCAAGGCGGCGTCACGGCGTCGCCCGGTCTGTCGTTTCGCGGAAAAACTGCGCTTTTTTCCGTGAAACGACAGACCGTATGGTCGAAAATGCAGAGCATTTCAAACTGAAACTGCTCTGGAGCCGGAAAAAGCGCGCTGGGGGAAGGAAGCTGCGGG
>CAMBWG010000007.1 GCA_945871415.1 uncultured Desulfovibrio sp. | reverse complement strand
TGTCGTCTTTATTTTCTATTTATCTGGAATAAACAGAAAAATTAGCGTAACAGCCCCCGGAGCATTTTCAGTTTGAAACGCGTTGCGTTTCAAACCATACGGCCTGTCGCTTCACGGAAAAACGCATTTTTCCACGCACTTCGGGCAGGGCTGCGCTGCCCTGCTACCTTTCCGGGTACGCCCGGCACCGGGCTCCGTTACGCAAACAGCCCCATACCAATGCCCGGGGCATTGGATGAGGCTGTTCAGGCGCTGTTTTCCGCTCATTCCGAAGAATGGCCGGAACAACAAGACAAAAATCAGAAGCGGCCGCGGGGCTTGATACGAGCGGCCTTGCCCTTGAGGGCGCGCAGGTAGTAGAGACGGCTGCGGCGCACACGGCCCTGCGTCACCACTTCCACGTGATCAATGAAGGGAGAATGCATGGGGAAGATGCGTTCCACGCCCACGCCGTCGGAAATCTTGCGAACGGTGAAGGTCGCGTCCGTCGTGCCGCGGCTGATGCGGATCACATTGCCCTGGAACACCTGAATACGTTCCTTTTCGCCTTCCACAATGCGCAGATGCACTTTAACCGTGTCGCCGGAGCGAAACACGGGCATATCCATGCGCATGTTCTCTTGTTCAATCTTTTTAATGATGTCCATGCCCAACTCCTTGAATAGCCGGCTCACAGGGAACCGTCCTTGATATCGCGGCGTTATTGATAGTCGCCCAAAATTCTGTCGGCCAGGATAGCGGCCGCGCTCCGCACCGAAAGGTGGTTGTATTGCAGGAAGCGCACAGGGCGCAACTGCCCGTCGCTGCGCGCCAGCACTTCCGGCGCCAGACCGTGGGCAGTACCGAGACAGAGCAGCACGGGGCCGCTCCGGCACCATTCCAGCACATCGGCGCACGTCAGCAAAGGCGGCGCATTCCTGCCTGCGGGCCATGTGGCGGAACTTGTGACCAGCCGGGGGCGCTGCCCCGTTCGCTGTTCCAGATCCGTCATGGCCGCATCCAGCGAAAGCGCCGGCCGGACAAGGCTCAAAGCTCTGGCCCTGTCGGGGTTGCCCCGGCCTCCGGGACCGTCCGTCCAGTGCTGCAGAATCTCTGTCAGCAGACGCTGCTGATCTTCCAGCGGCGTTACCACATAGAACGGCCCCATCGCATAGCTGCAGGAAATCCGGGCTATATCGTGAATATCAAAATTTGTCAAAGAGGAAACGCCGCTATTTTTCGCATCCAGCATAACGGGATAGTGCATCAGGCACAAGGAGAGATTGCGCCCCGCCCGTTCACGCGGCACTCCCGCCAGGGTCAGCGCATCCTCGCGCCCCAGCGGTGCGCTGTCCAGCAGATCCGGCCGGACCGCCAGCGTCGCCCGCAGCGACATTTCCCGTCGCCAGCGGGCAATGCGCCCGTGATCGCCGCTGCGCAGCACTTCCGGCACAGGCAGCCCCTCCAGCACTTCGGGGCGTGTGTAGTGCGGATACTCCAGCAGGCCCGCCGAAAAGCTCTCTTCGTCGCCGGAAGCCTCCTTGCCCATGAAGCCGGGCATCAGGCGCGCTACGGCTTCCATCAGCGCCAGCGCCGCCGTTTCGCCGCCGTTGAGCACCACGTCGCCCAGGCTGACCGCCTCCAGCGGGAACAGCTCGAAAAGGCGTTGATCCAGCCCCTCATACCGGCCGCAGACAATAGTCAGATGATCTTCCTTCGCCCATGCGCGCGCCATGCGCTGCGTCATGGGACGTCCTCCCGGGCTCATGACCAGCATGCGCCCCGGCTGCGGAATGGATCGCAGGGCAGCCGCCACCGGCTCCCCCTGCAAGACCATACCGGGACCGCCGCCATAGGGACTGTCGTCCACATGGCGATGCCTGTCGCTGCTGAAATCCCGCGGATTGTGAAACGTCACGTCCACAATGCCCGCGTCACGGGCGCGTCCCATGAGCGCCACGCCCAGCGGCGAATCAAAAAATTCCGGGAAAAGAGAAACAATGTGAAACTGCGGCATGCCGCAAACCATGCCGCAAGTCGCTCCGTCTGTCAAAAGAGATCGCGCACGCCCCGGCAAGGCCGAAGCCCTGCGCTTATCTTAGAGCATTTTCAGTTTGAAACGCTGTGCGTTTCAAACCATACGGCCTGTCGTTTCGCGGAAAAACCGCGTTTTTCCGCTCACTTCTGGCCGGGCGGCGCAGTGCCGCCGCCTCGCGTTTCACCTTTTTCAATGGCAAAACGCTCGATTCTGAAGAATGTTGCATTACGGCGGCGCAACCACCCGCCGCATATCGTCGTCCCCGGCAGGGCGCACAACGGAATGCTCCTTCGCCGTCCCTGGGAGACGGCAGGAACGCGTCCATCCCCCCGTGTCATTCTGCTGCTCAATAACCAAAGTAAAAGTTTTCGGAAGGGGAGGGAGTTCGAGGGAGGAGAGGGATAACCTTTTTCAAAAGGGCATCCCTCTCCTCCCTCGAACAAAGCGCACTGCCGGAAACGTCACGCCTTGAAACAGCGCACGCGCCAGCCGGGAGCAAGCTCGCGCCAGGGAGGCACGGCTGACCGGCACTGTGCGTCGGCCTGTGGGCAACGGGGGTGAAAACGGCAACCCGGCGGGGGGGCAAGCGGGCTGGGCAGTTCGCCCTCTACGGGCGCGGGCAGACGACGGCGGGCCGCCGGATCGGCGGACAGCCGGGGAGACGCCGCCAGCAGGGCCCGCGTATAAGGATGAGCCGGACGCTCCAGCAGGCACTCCCGGGGGCCTTCTTCCACAATCTGCCCCAGATACATGACCATGATACGCGGGCACATAAAACCGACCACCGCCAGATCGTGGGAAATAAACAGATAGGCCGGGCCGAAGCGCTCCTGAGCATCCCGCAGCAGATTAAGAATCTGCGCCTGTACCGAGGCATCCAGAGCGGACACCGGCTCGTCGCAGACGATCAGATCGGGGCGGGTGACAAGAGCCCGCGCCACGGCGATACGCTGCCGCTGTCCGCCGGAAAATTCGTGCGGATAGCGCCGCTCCATACCTGCAAGACCGATAGTGGCAAAAATCTCGGCCACGGTGCGCCGCCGGGCTTCCGGCGACAGCTCTCCCTGCGCGCCGTCCCGGCCTGCCAGGGCCGCAAGCGGTTCTTCCACGGCCTGCCCGACGCGCATCCGGGGATTCAGCGAGGAAAAGGGGTCCTGAAAGACCATCTGCACGCGCCCTGCCAGCGGACTTTTTGCCCCTGCCGGGGACAGGGGCCTGCCCAGAAACAGAACTTCGCCCGAGCCGGGCGACAACAGGCCGCAGGCAAGACGCCCCAGCGTGGACTTGCCGCAGCCGGATTCGCCCACCAGCCCGAGGCTTTCCCCGGCATGGAGCACAAGATCAACGCCGTCCACGGCGCGCAGCCATGCGGCATCGCGCCAGAGACCGCCGCCGACACGGAAAAAGCGGGAAACCTGCCGCAGGGCAAGCAGCGGCGCGTGCGCGTCGCCGGGAGCTAGCCGCATGTTTCCCCCGTCACACCAGCGCCGTCGAACGTTGCCATCTCATTGAAAACAGCCGCGGCGCAACGCAGCAGATGATAGGCCACAGCGGCCCCCGTGCCCTCGCCCAGCCGCATACCCAGATGCAGCAGAGGCGCGCCCTCTTCCAGACTTTCCAGCGCGGGCACATGGCCCGGCTCCGCGCTGGCGTGGGAAAGCACGGCGTAGCCGGCCAGCGCCGGACACAGGCGCACGGCCACGGCATAGGCTGCGCTGCAAATGAAGCCGTCCACCAGCACGGGCAGACGCTGCGCCGCCGCCCCCAGCATGATGCCCGCCATGACGGCTATCTCAAAGCCGCCCACGGCCGCCAGCACGCCCAGCGGATCGTCCCTGCGGCACGCCGCCGCATTGACGGACAGCGCCCGACGAATAACTGCCGCCTTGTGCCGGACGCGCTCCGGCCCGGCTCCCGCGCCGGGACCGGTCATGGCGTCGGGATCAAGCCCCAGCAGCGCGCAATAAATGGCGGTTGCGGCGGTCGTATTGGCAATACCCATTTCCCCGGTCGCAAAGCAGCGCACGCCCCGGGCGGCCTGTTCCGCCACAAGGGCCATGCCGCGCCGCAGACCCTCAGCCGCCGTCTCGCGTGACATGGCAGGGCCCAGACTCATATCGGCCGTGCCGTCTCCCAGACGGCGATCCAGCAACTTTTCGTGCGGCGGGAAGGGACCACCAACGCAACCGGCATCCACAAGATAAAAATCCATACCGCCGGCGCGGCACAGCACATTGACCCCGGCTCCGCCCGCCAGCAGATTTGCCACCATCTGGCGGGTGACGATTTGCGGAAACGGGGATACACCCTGCGCCGCCACGCCGTGATCGCCCGCCACGGTGAACATGAGCGCCGGGCTGACCTGCAACGGCGTTTCACCGCCGCGCATGGCATAAAGACGCCGGGCCAGCTCCTCAAGGCGGCCGAGACTGCCCTGCGGCTTGGTAAGATTGTCCAGATGCGCCTGTGCCGCCGCAAGATCCGCCGGACTGACCGGCACAATCACGGCATCGGGGGCGACCTCAGCCAAAAGAGAATAGTTCTGGTACGTCATGCCGTGTTTGTAGCGTATCCCGCGCCGGGGCGCAAACGACGGGCTTGTGCATTTTCAGTGTGAGACGCTGTGTATTTCAAACCATACGGCCTGCCGCTTCACGGTAAACCACGCTTTTTCCGTTCAATCGGGCCGGGCGGCGCTGTGCCGCCGTCTCGCGTTTTACCTTTTTCAAAGGTAAAACGCTCTTGCATGCGCGCACAAAAGACACGACTATGAACAGCGCCAGAGAATTTTCAGTGTGAAACGCGGAACGTTTCAAAATTCCACCCCGGAGGATAGTTTCATGCGTCTTTCTCCCCTGCTTGCAGGACTGACCTGCGCCCTGCTGCTGACCACAGGCAGCATTGCCGCTCCCGCGCCCGACAGTCCGCGCCTTACTCCCGTAGTCCGGGCCGTCAACGCCACGGCTCCCGCCGTTGTCAATATCACCAGCACCCATATCATCGAAGGCCAGCGCTTCTCGCCGCTGGAACAGTTCTTCGGTTTCGCCGAAGACCCGTTCTCCCAGTCCATGCGCCCCCGCAGGCAAAAGCGCGTCAGTCTCGGTTCCGGCGTCATTGTGGACGGCGCCCGCGGGCTGGTGCTGACCAACGCCCACGTCATCGCGGGCGGGGATGACGTCATGGTACGGCTTCAGGACGGCCGGGAATTTGCCGCCGCAGTCAAGGGCGCCGATCCCGATTTCGACATTGCCGTGCTCGAACTGCGCGGCGCGCATAATCTGCCCTCGGTCCCCATGGCCGATTCCTCGGACATCATGCCCGGAGAAACCGCCATCGCCATCGGCAATCCCTTCGGCTATAATCATACGGTCACGGTGGGCGTCATCTCCGCCATGGGGCGCACCATCCGCAGCGAAGACGCCGTGCTGACCGATCTGCTCCAGACAGACGCCGCCATCAATCCCGGCAACAGCGGCGGACCGCTCCTGAATCTCGAAGGGCAGCTGATCGGTATCAATACCGCCGTTTCCGCCAAGGGCGAAGGCATCGGTTTTGCCATTCCCGTCAACAAGGCGCGCCGCGTCATGGACAACCTGCTTCACGGCGGCAAGGTCTCCCCGCTATGGCTCGGGCTGTCGGGCGAGGACATGGATCAGCGCATTGCCATGGCCCTTGGTCTCAAGGAGGCCCGCGGGCTGCTGGTCACGGCCATTTTCAACGGCGGCCCGGCCCAGCGGGCGGGTATGGAACCCGGCGACGTCATTCTCGAAATCAACAAATCCGCCGTGGACGACCGGCGCGACTACCTCAACATCCTGCGCAATCAGCTCCCCGGCGAACCTCTCACCCTGCGCGTGGCGCGCGGTGACCGGGAACTTCGCCTGAGCATGACGCCCGTTCCCTTTGACAACGAAACAGCCCGGCGCATGATGGAAAGCCGCTGGGGTCTCTCGCTCCAGCCTGCCCGCGGCGGCGTGGCCGTTGTTGCAGCCCGCCGGGACGGCCCGGCCTCCTTCCTGCGACGCGGCGACATCATCGTGGGCGTCGGCGGCACGCGCACCACTACGCTGGAAGCACTCATAGACGCCTTCCGCCGCGAACGGATGGCTAATCAGGTGCTGCTGCACGTCATCCGCAATGGCCGCGAATACTATGCACGTCTGATTGTGCGCTGAGTGTGCTTCCGGGGGGAAGGCCCCCCTTGGCTGGCGCGCAAGGGGTGTTTCCTTCCCCCAACGCGCTTTATCAGGGTAAATGCAGCGTCGCGACGCTCTTCCTCAGATAACCGTCCCCCGGAGCTTCAGAAAAAACAGAGCCGGACAGTCCGCCATGCGGCGGCTGTCCGGCTCTTTGTGTTGCAGAGATTGCTTTCGGATGCTCGATTTACTCTTTCAAAAGATGGCTCATAAAATTTTTGAAAAAGATCCGCCCGCTTTTCATTCTCCGGGGGACGTTTGCCCGGGGAAAGCGGCAGAGCTCCCGCAACATTTTATTGACCAGAACAAAGCGCGCTGGGGGAAGGAGAGGGGGCTTGGGGGAGAGGGACCACCTCCCGCGCAAGCGGAGGGGTTCCCTCTCCCCCAATCTCTCCAAACCAACAGCCTACTTTTTCTTGAGCATGATATCGAGAATAACCTTGTCGGCTTCCCGCATGCCGGAGGAGCCGAGACGGCCCAGATTGGCGATGCAGGCCTCGATATCGTCATCGACGATACCTTCTCTGCCGGGCACGGATTTGCCGTCCATAGCCAGCATGGCGGCCTGAAGACCGGCAGTCACGGCGGAAGCAACCTTGAGGGCGCAGCTGCTCTTGGCCCCGTCGCAGATCATGCCCGCCATGTCTCCGACCATATTGCGGATGGTGCGTTCCATCTCCGGCAGACCGCCGCCCAGCAGCAGCACGATGCCGCAGGCCGCCGCCGTTCCCGCCACCATGGCCCCGCAATGAGCGGACAGACGGCCAAGATGATGCTTGATGTGGATGGACGTCAGATGACTGGCAATCAGAGCGCGCACAAGTTCCTCATCGCTCCTGCCCAGACGCACGGCGCAGGCCACAACCGGCATGGTGCAGGTAATGCCCTGATTGCCGCTCCCGGAATTGCTCATGACGGCCATCTGAACCCCGGCCATACGGGCATCCGCAGCGGCGGCCGTCAGCTTGATGGCAAAGGTGGCCATATCGTCGGACAGGATATTCCGATGAATGCGGTCCTCCATGGAGCGTCCCACGCCAAGACCGTACTCCTTACGCAGGCCTTCTTCCGCCACGGAACGGTTCATGCGCGCGGCTTCGAGAATGAAGGACAGCTCTTCCAGGGGCGCGTGCATGGCAAAGTCGTAAACGCGCGCCAGCGACAACGGCCAGACATCCTCGCCCTGCCCGGCAGCGGTGCCGTCTTCATCCTGACCGAAGATCTGCACGCCGTCTTTCCAGACCCGCGTGATATTATCGTGACTGTCACGCAGTTCGGCCTTTGCCGTTGCCGTGCCGGCGCAGGCAGTCACAGCGCAGTAGAGCAGAATGTCATTGTCGGGCAACGCCAGCTCCACGGCATCGCTCGCGGCCATAGCGCAAGCCTGCCGCGCCTGCTGCGGATCGAGATCTCGCAGACACTCCAGCCCCAGCGAGCTTTTTCCCGCCAGCGCTCCGGCGGCCGCAGCCACGCCGAGACCGCACTCGCCCGTCCCCGGCACCACAACGCCCATGCCGTTTTTCAGCAGGTTGGGGCTGACCTCCACGTACAGGCGTTCGGGCGTCCGGCCCAGCGCTTCCGCGGCCCGGGCCGCCGCCAGCGCAACGGCGATGGGTTCGGTACAGCCCAGCGCGGGCACGACTTCCTTGCGCAACAGGGCGAGAATGGACTGCCTCTCCGAAAGAGAAAGACTCATGCCTGCTCCGAGGGATTTTGCAGCGAATCAAGTTCGCCGTTACGGTTGAAAATGCCTTCCAGCATCAGGGTCAGCGCGCCGTCGCCGGTGACGTTGCAGGCGGTGCCGAAGCTGTCCTGCAGGGCAAAGATGGCGATCAGCAGGGCCACGCCGTTCTGGTCAAAACCAAGAACGCCCGTGACGATGCCCAGCGAAGCCACGACCGTGCCGCCGGGGACGCCGGGAGCGCCCACGGCAAAGATGGCCAGCAGCACGCAGAACAGCAGCATGGTGCTCAGGCTCGGCAGCGCTCCGTAGAGAATCTGGCTCAGAGTCATGACAAAGAAGGTTTCCGTCAGCACGGAGCCGCACAGATGCACGGTAGCGCCCAGCGGCACCATAAATTCCACCATACTTCTGCTCAGCACGCGGGACTTACGGGCGCAGGACAGCGCCACAGGCAGGGTGGCGGCGCTGGACATGGTGCCGACAGCCGTCAGATAGGCGGGCATGTAGTGACGGAACACTTCTCTGGGACTGCGGCCGGAAACCATGCCGCCAATCCCGTACAGCACCGCCAGCCAGATGAAGTGCCCCACCAGCACGATAAGCACCATGCTGATGAACACAGGCAGATGACGGCTCAGCGAGCCTTCATAGGACAACCCCATGAAGGACAGGCCCACAAAGAACGGCAATACGGGAATAAGCACACGCGACACAAGCATGGTCATGACGCGTTCCAGCTCCTCGAAAAGCCGGCTCATGGTTTCGGACTTTGTCCAGGCGATGGCCACGCCGAAGACCAGCGCCAGCGTAAGAGCGCTCATGACACTGAACAACGGAGGAATATCCAGGCGGAAGACCATTTCCGGCAGCTTGCGCAGCGTTTCCGTGCTGGTGGCGATGGAAAGGTGATCAATCAGCGCATAACCGGCGCAGGTGGAAAAGAGCGCCGCACCGAGAGAGGAAACATAGGCCAGCAGCACACCGACCACCAGAATCTTGCTGGCATTCTGGCCGAGGCGGACAATGGCGGGCGTGATGAAGCCGACAATGACCAGCGGCACAAGGAAGAAAATAATCTGACCGAAGATGTGGCGCACGGACACGACCACATTCATGACGCTTTCATTGGCCACAAAACCCAGCAGCGCGCCGATAATGATGCCGCCGAGCAGTTTGAGAATCAGAGACAGATCGCCCACTTTTGCCATAGGAAAACCTCCTTCCTGCCGGCAGCCCACACTTCCCGCCCCCTCGTCGGCGGCCACAGGTCCGCCGCAGGCAGAAAACAGCCCGGCTGTTTCAGATTGGCACAAAAGCGCGGGGCTCGCAATACGACGGCGAAAAAGCCTTCCCCCGCCGCTCCTGAAGCAGGTTCCGTTTGAAACGCGTTGCGTTTCAAACCATACGGCCTGTTGTCTCGCGGAAAAAATGTGTTTTTTCAGTTCTCCTTGAGCCGGGCGGCACTGAGCCCTCGCCTTTTCCCCGTTTCCAAAGGAAAAACGCTCCGGACGCCACGCCGGAAAAGGTCCGCGAACTTGACAATCCGCCGTCCAGAGGCAAGGCTTGCGGAGCGGCAGGGCGCGCGCCCTGCGCTGCTGCCCTGAAAATCCTGTCTCCGTCCCAAAAGGAGTTGTGTATGAAAGTGCTGGTAACGCCGCGTTCCTTCGGCAAAACAGACCCGACGCTCTTTGATCGCCTGCGCGCCGCGGGCATCGAGTACAGCCGCAACGACACGGGCGGCATTCTTGATGCCGCGGCCATGAAAGCCCGTCTTGCCGACTGCGAAGGCCTGATCGTGGGCGTGGACCCCGTCTCCGCCGAAGTGCTGGAGGCGGCCCCGAAACTCCGGGCCGTGGCCAAGTACGGCGTGGGGCTGGACAATATCGATCTGGCCGCCTGCGAGGCGCGCGGCATCCGGGTTTCCCGCACCCTGGGCGCGCCCACCGAAGCTGTGGCCGATTATACGCTGGCCCTCATGCTGACGGTGGCCCGCAAGGTGCCGCTCATTGACGCCCGCTGCCGCCACAAGGACTGGAGCAAAATTACGGGCACGGACCTCTTCGGCGCGACGCTGGGCATCATCGGCCTTGGCAGCATCGGCAAGGCGGTTGTGCGCCGCGCCCGCGGTTTCTCCATGAAGATTCTGGCCCACGATCTCTACTGGGATGACGCCTATGCCGCGGAAAACGGCATTGAACGTGCCGATGTGGAACGCATCTGCCGCGAAGCCGACTTCATCAGTCTGCATACCGTGCTGGACGACAGCACCCGCCATATGATCAACGCCGGACGGCTGGCCATGATGAAGCCCACGGCCATCCTCATCAACACGGCCCGCGGCGGCCTCATCGACGGCGCGGCCCTGCTGGCGGCCCTGAAGGAAGGCCGTATCTACGGGGCCGGTCTTGACGTCTTCGAGCAGGAACCGCCTGCCGAAGAAGGCTGGTATACGCTGGACAATCTGGTCATGGGCTCTCACTGCTCCTCGTCCACGCCGGGTTCGTCCAATACCATGGGCCGCATGGCCGTGGACAACCTGCTGAAAGATCTCGGTCTGGCATAAGCCGGACCTCGTAAGTTATTTGGGGGGAAGGGAACCCCCTCTGCTAGCGCGAGAGGGCCCAGCCTTTCCGAAGGAAAGGCGTTCTTGTAGTCCTTCCCCCAAGCCCCCCATCCCTTCCCCAGCGCGCTTTTTCAGAAGGAACCGGAGCGTTCGACATTTCTATTTATTTGAAATAAATTGCAAATCTGTATTAACAGGCTCTAACACGCTCTAAAACAACAAAAAACGGCGGAAGAAACCT
The DNA here is from genome assembly GCA_945871415.1 of uncultured Desulfovibrio sp. GTDB lineage: Bacteria > Desulfobacterota > Desulfovibrionia > Desulfovibrionales > Desulfovibrionaceae > Desulfovibrio. The sequence continues at coordinate 6,040 of CAMBWG010000007.1, read as the reverse complement.
TCCGCCGTTTTTTGTTGTTGCAAGGAACAGAGTTATATCTCGCTGAGCATGTCCAGGTCCTCGCTGGAAAGCAGCTTGTCGAGATCGAGCAGAATCAGCAGTCGATCTTCAAGCTTGCCCACGCCGCTGATGTAGTCGGCGTCCACGCCCGCCACGACCGGCGGCGCCGGCTCCACCGTGCTCTTGGGTATGCGCAGCACCTCGGACACGGCGTCCACCACAAAGCCCACAATGATGCCGCTCATCTCGATAACGATAATGCGCGTATCCTTGTCGTGAGGACGCGGAGCCCGGCCGAAACGGCGGCGCAGGTCGATAATGGGAATGACCTTGCCGCGCAGGTTGATGACGCCCTCCACGAATTCAGGAGCGCGCGGCACCTTGGTGATATCCATCATGCGGATGATTTCCTGCACCTTGAGGATATCCACGCCGAAATCCTCTTCACCGATGGAAAACGTCACCAGCTGCAAGATCTCATTGCCGCTCTTGTTCAGCGCATCGTCCATGCATCCCTCCTTGACGGGCGCGTTATACGCCGCGAATCCAATAGGTTTCGACATTGTCGTCCAGCCATCCGTCCCGGATATTGGCGAAACCGGCCTCCCGGAACAGGGCCTTGTATTCGGCTCGCGTGCGACGCCAGCCCCAGAACTGCTGCCGCCGCACTCCAAGGAAATGCAGGCCGCAGCGGATGATATTCTTCAGCAGATTGACCAGACTGCCCACAAAGGAATCTTCTTCCAGCAGCGAGGCGGACAGACAGACCAGTTCGCCGCCGGGCGTCAGCTGAGAACGGAGCTCTCCCAGCAGATGTTCCAGCTCCCGCTGTGGTATACTGTAATCCACGGCGGAAAGATAGATCATGTCATACTGAATGTCTGAGGGCAGGCAGGCTGGCGGCAGCCCTATGTAGATGCGATCCGCCGGGATGATGTTGCGCAGCCAGCGCATGCCCACGGTGCTCGGCTCATTGACATGCAGCTCCAGCCCGGGAACCTGCTCCAGCAGAGCGTGCTCCATATAGCCGACGCCGCTGCCTATGGACAGCACGCGCAAGGGCCGATCCGGCGGCCAGTCCTCGGCCCGCCGCCGCTCCTCAAGAATTCGCGCCAGCCACGCGGCATCCTGCTTCTTGTTCTCGCGCCATTGCGCGGGCAGATCCTCCCAGTTCTTGTAACGGCGAAACAATTCTTCATAGAAGGTGCCGTAGAACTTGGGCTCCGCCAGATGAAAAAAGGAAAGATGCGAAAAGGTGCTGAACGGAATCCCCTGCCAGCTTTCCTGATAAAAACGGCGCATAAGTCCCCTCGCAGCCGCCGGACGGCCTACACGGGCAGGCCGCGCCGGGCGCGTTGCGTCTGCAATGCCTCGTACACGGCATAGGGCACACGCAGCCCCCCGTAGCCGACGCCGAGGCGAATCTTCGGTTTATTGGTCCCGTGATAATCCGAACCGCCGCTCAGGGCCAGTCCGTAACGGCGCGCCATATCAATGCAGACACGCACATCCGCGTCGGAATGTTCGCTGTGATAGGCCTCTATGGCGCTCAGGCCGTTGTCCACCAGACGGCGCAGGAAATTGTCCCGCCATTCGTCGCTGGTCTTCGACAGCATGGGATGCGCCCAGCTCACGGTCGCCCCCAGCTCGCACAACAGGCGCACGGCTTCTTCCGGCTCCAGAACATCCTTGGGCAGATAAGCCTTGCCGTAGTAGCCAAGATATTCCTTGAAAGCCGAGCCGATATCCTTCACGACGCCCTTGCGGATAAGCACCGCCGCAATATGCGGCCGCCCCACGCACTCGCCCCGGGCTTCGTCCAGAACTTCCTCTATGGAAATATCGATGCCGAGATGCTGCAGTTTTTCCACGATACGGATATTGCGTTCGCCCCGTTTTCGCCGCAGAAATTCCAGCTTTCCCTGCAGAGGACTCACGTCCTCCGGCAACCAGAGACCGAGAATGTGCATCTCGCCCATATCGGTGCTGGTCGAGAGTTCGCACCCCCGCACCACGTCTATTCCGCATTCCTTTCCGGCGGCCTGAGCCTCGGCAAGTCCTGAAACCGTATCATGATCCGTGATGGCCACTGCCGCCAGACCGCACTCCTGCGCCAGCCGCACCAGATCGCCGGGCGCGTTCGTACCGTCGGAAGCCTGGGTGTGGGTATGCAGATCAACAAGCTTCATACACAATCCTCTCTGCCTCTACCCTAAGTCATCATGCAAAAAAAGCAAGTGCAACGGTCGCCCGTCCCCGCTGCTTGCATCACACACAGGCTCCGGCTATGCTCGCCCTCGATGCCGTTCCCGGGCTTCAGCCCGAAAGAACGACGCCATTCCGTCACATCCTTTTCCTCAGGAATAAGGGTACAGCAGAGGTTTTTTTCGATGAACACGCAAGAGCTGCTTGAAATACTGGCCTGCCCCCGCTGCCACGGCTCGCTGGAAGCCCTGGGCGATACCGGGAACCCCGACGGTTTTCTCTGCCCTGCCTGCGCCGTGGTCTACCCCGTGCGCGACGGCATTCCCGTCATGCTGGTGGAAGAAGCCGTTCCTCATAATCAGTGGACGGAAGGAGGGCGCAACTGATGCGCCTGCTCATCGCTTCCGATCTGCACGGCTCGCTGGAAGCCCTGCGCTTCATCTGCGACCGGGCCCGCGCCCTTGCCCCGGAACGGCTCGTGCTGCTCGGCGATCTTGTCTACCACGGTCCGCGCAACAGACTGCCGCGGGGCTACGATACGCTGGGCGTGCTGGAGACCATGCGTTCTCTGCCCTGCCCTGTGACCGCCGTGCGCGGCAACTGCGACGCCGAAGTGGATCTCGGCCTGCTGCCTTTCCCCGTCACTGAAAGCGCCTGGATAGACGCCGACAATCTGCATATTTTCGTCAGCCACGGGCATCATATTCCCGAAATGCCCCCCATTCCGCAGTTTGAAAAGGGCACCGTCCTGCTGCGCGGACATACGCATGTGCCGCGCGGCGAAACCCTGGACGGCCTCCACTTCTGGAATCCCGGGTCCCTCAGCCTGCCCAAGGGCGGCTCACGCGCCAGCTACGGTCTTTATGAAGACGGCTGCTTCAGTGTTCTGGACACGGACGGCAATATCGTCCTGCAACACCGCCCCAACGGAGCCGCCGGGGCATGAGCACCCCTCTCTTTTGTCTGAAACCCGGCCTGCGGCTGATTCTGGCCTCAGCCTCGCCGCGCCGCCGCAGCTTCATGGAGGAATGGGGACTGCCTTTTGAGGTCTGCGTGCCGGACGCCGCGGAGCCTCGCCCGCTGCCCGGCGAAAAGCCGGACGCCTATGTGCGGCGCGCCGCCGCGGCCAAGGCCCGGGCGGCTCTCGACCTCGTGGGCGGGCCGTCTTCGGACCTTCTGCTGCTGGCGGCCGATACCATCGTGGCGCTGGACTCCCGTCTGCTGGGCAAACCCTGCGACGATGCCGATGCTCTGCGCATGCTCCATGATCTTTCCGGCAGGGAACACCACGTCATCAGCGGCGTCTGCCTCGTCACCCCCGACGGCAGGGAGCAGAGCTTCAGCGAAAGCAGCAGCGTCCGTTTCCATCCCTGGCCGGACGATATTCTGCGCGCCTACGTGCGCACCGGCGAACCGCTGGACAAGGCCGGAGCCTATGCCATTCAGGGACAGGGGGCTTTCCTTGTCTCTGAAGTGCGGGGCTCATGGAGCAACGTCGTCGGCCTGCCCGTCACCCGGCTGGCGGCCCGCCTGCTGGAACAGGGCTGGATATGTCCCGGCGCTACCGGGACGCCGCGCTGACAGCCGCCGGCCTGGAGCATTTCAGTTTGAAACGCGTTGCGTCCCAAACCATACGACCTGTCGTTTCGCGGAAAAAACGCGGTTTTTCCGCCCGTTCGGGCCGGGCGGCGTTGTGCCGCCGCCTCGTGTTTCGCCTTTTTCAAAGGTGAAACGCTCTATCCCGCGCCCATCATGACACCCGACGCCGGAGGTTTACGACCCCGGCGTTTTTTCGTAACAATGACGCTTGCGCGACGGCTTGTGCCGCGCCGCGCCAACCGGCATTGCGCGCCGCAAAGGATACTCTATGAAAGACGAACGCAGCAAAAAAATGAAAAGCGGCCTCGAAAAAGCGCCGCATCGCTCTCTCCTGTACGCCCTGGGCCTGACCCGCGAGGAAATCAACCGCCCGCTGGTGGGCGTGGTCAACGCCGCCAACGAAGTTGTGCCCGGGCACATGCACCTCGACAAGCTCGCCGAAGCCGTCAAAGCCGGCGTCCGCATGGCCGGCGGCACACCGCTGGAATTTCCCGCCATTGCCGTCTGTGACGGTCTGGCCATGAATCACGAGGGCATGCGCTTCTCTCTGCCCTCGCGCGAGTTCATCGCCGACTCCATCGAGATCATGGCCCGCGCCCATGCCTTCGACGCGCTGGTCTTTATCCCCAACTGCGACAAATGCGTTCCCGGCATGCTCATGGCCATGATGCGCCTGAACATTCCCTCGATCCTCGTCTCCGGCGGCCCCATGCTGCCCGGCGATCTGAACCGGGATCAGAAAGGGGACCTCATCACCCTTTTCGAGGCCGTGGGCCGCGTGCGCAACGGACAGATGACCGAAGAGGAACTTACGGCCTATGAAGAACGCGCCTGTCCCGGCTGCGGCTCCTGCGCGGGCATGTTCACGGCCAACTCCATGAACTGCCTGGCCGAAACCATCGGCGTGGCCCTGCCCGGCAACGGAACCATTCCCGCCGCCTATTCGGCGCGTCTGCGCCTGGCCAAGCAGGCGGGCATGCGCGTCATGGAAATTCTGGAAAAGGGCATCCGCCCCCGCGACATCGTGACCCGCGACGCCGTGGAAAACGCCATTGCCGTGGACATGGCGCTGGGCTGCTCCACCAATACGACCCTGCACCTGCCCGCCATCTTCCATGAGGCGGGACTCGAAATCGGGCTTGAAATTTTCGACGAGGTCAGCCGCAAGGCTCCCAACCTGTGCAAGCTCTCGCCCGCGGGCAAGCATTATATGATAGATCTGGAAAATGCGGGCGGCATCCCCGCCGTCATGAGCGAACTGGACAAGCTCGGTCTGATCCGCAAGGACTGTCTGACCGTCACCGGCAAAACCGTCGGCGAAAACCTCGCCGAGCGCCATGCCCGCATTCTTGACGAAGACGTTATCCATCCCATCGACAAGGCCTATTCCAAAGAAGGCGGTATCGCCATCCTGCGCGGCAGCCTTGCGCCCAACGGCGCTGTCGTCAAGCAGTCCGCCGTGGCCCCGGAAATGATGTGTCGCGACGTGCGCGCCCGCGTCTTCGACGGCGAAGAAGACGCCATGCACGCCATCCTCGACGGCAAGATCAAGCCCGGCGACGCGGTCGTCATCCGTTACGAAGGTCCCCGCGGCGGCCCGGGCATGCGTGAAATGCTCTCGCCCACGTCCGCCATTACCGGCATGGGCCTCGGTAAGGACGTCGCTCTGCTCACCGACGGGCGCTTTTCCGGCGGCACCAACGGCGCGGCCATCGGCCACATCTCGCCGGAAGCGGCCAACGGCGGCCCCATCGCCCTGGTGCGCGACGGGGACCGCATCCTTGTGGACATCCCCAACCGCCGTCTGGAGCTGCTGGTGGACGAGGCCGAACTGGCCCGGCGGCGCGGCGAACTGACGCCTCCGCGCAAGGAGTGCCCCTATCCCGTGCTGCGGCGCTACGCCAATATGGTCAGCTCCGCCGACAGCGGCGCCATGTACAAGCCGGTGTGAAAAGGCGGGTTTTCTGATCCAACAGGCTGTTCATAGAAAAAGAAGGGGGAGCCTGGCTCCCCTTTATGCTTTTCTGCCGCCGTACGCCGTGTCCGGCGGACAGAGGCGATAAGTAAAATATTGCTTGCGAGACTCAACGTTACGGGCTTTTTGCCGATAAAAAAGAATGAGTCCATGTCCTTTTCTTCCGTGCGTCTGAGGTTGGCCCCCCCTGCCCCTCGGCAGCTTTCTCGTGCGTTACGGAAAACAGGTTCGCTTGATTTCTCTTAACGATACCCTGAGAGG
>CAMBWG010000006.1 GCA_945871415.1 uncultured Desulfovibrio sp. | reverse complement strand
AGGCTGCGGACGCTCAGGTGCAGCACTGGTTTGCGCAGGCCTGTATGCTGGTGGGAAACGATGCCGGCAGTATGATCCCGTATGATCCGCCGTCCCGGCTCCAGCGTCAGACCGTCATCAACCTTGTCATGTGTCACCTTGCGACGCTGGACAGGCGCGGCGACGCCGTTGGTCGCGTGACAAGCGCGACGCAGGGCAGCGTCTCCAGCAGCACCGATTATGCGGCAGCCGGCAGGAACGCGGCATGGTGGACGCAAAGCCAGTGCGGCGCGACGGCCTGGCAGCTGCTCAAACCGTACCGGGTCGGGGGCCTGTATTTGCATGGCCGCTGCTGACCGACCGCTTGACGAGCTGTTCCGGCTTGCTGACGCGGGGGGGCTGGGAATCTCGGTCGGCGTCCTGGAAGGGGCCACGCATCGGGAAGAAAACGGGAGAACCATTCCTGTCGCGGAATACGCGATGCACAACGAGTTCGGCACCTCCCGTATTCCTCCCCGCCCGGCCTTTCGCACCACGGCGGATTTGCGCATGGACGAGTGGGCGGGCCTGCTTTCCGACCTGCTTTCCGGGGGCGTGCCCGCGGAGCAGGCCCTGACGCAGGTGGGGGGAGAAGCGGCGGACAGCCTGCGCGAGGCTATCGAAGACTGGGCGACGCCGCCGAATGCCCCGTCAACTATTGCCCGCAAGCGGAGCGGCAGGGACAATCCTCTGGTAAACACCGGCGATCTGGTCGATGCCGTGGACTTTGCCATAGTGAGGCACGGATGAATCTGCATGCTCTTGTACGTAATGCCATTACGGGCGTAGCTCCGGATCGGACCGTCTTTCGGTTGCCCTGCCTGGGGCAGCAGACCGGCGAAGACTATCAGGTCCTGCCCGTATACGGCCCCTGCGAGGCTGTGACGGCGCAAATACAGCCCGTGTCGGACAAAACCCTGCAATGGCTTGTCCAGTCGCGGCAAAACACGATCTGGCGCGACATGTACATCTACGGTCTGTCCGCCGGTCTGGACAGGGCCGAGGGCCTGGGCGGGGACCTCTACTATTTTGACGGCGCGGAGTGGCAGGTGGACCAGGTGCTGGAAGACTGGCGGGCCGTGGGCGGAGACGGCTGGACGAAAGTTCGCGTCTGCAAGCTGCGGGCCGCCGATGCGCCCCCCGTGGGCGCGACAACCCCCCCGCCGCAGGACCTGCCCGGAGTGGACGGCGCCGTGCCGCTGGAGGAAAGCCCTCATGCCTGACGTGTGGATGCCGCCCGCAACCGGCGACGACAGCGCCGTGCTCGTCAAGGCGCTGGGAGACATGTGCGCGGCGTACCTGGGGCCGGGCGTTGTCATCCGCCGGGGCTGGCAGAATCGTGTCAGCCGTCCCCCGGCATCTCCCTGGGTACAAATTACGCCGCTGGCCGCCACGCGCCACGGCACAAACAGGCATCTGGGATGCAATCCCTCCCTGATGCCCGGGCAGGATGTCATGGCAGGCACGGTGCGCATCGTACAGCCGCGTTCCCGGCGCGTGCAGATTGATTTTTTCGGGCCGGATGCGGCCCGCTGGGCCCATACCATGAGCGCCGCGCTCTGGGACATTACGGGGTGCGACTTTCTGGCCCCTTACGGAGTAGTGCCGCTTGAAACGGACGATCCCCGGGACCTCAGCGGGATGGAAGGTGACGAACAGGCCGTTACACGGTGGATGTTTGAGACACGCCTGCAAGTCAATGGGGTTGTCAGCCTGCCCCTGGACTACTTCAGCAACGTCAACCTCGGGCTGCATCCGCAAAAGTAGTAGGAGCGAACATGAGCGTCAACGCCGACAAACTTGTTCAGATTGTGCCCCGCGTCATCGACGCGGGCACATCGGGCCTTACGTTCTCGGGCCTTTTTTTGACTCAGAGCGATCTGCCGCCGACCAATCGCGTGCTGCAATTTTCCAGCGCGCAGGCCGTAGCCGACTATTTCGGTTCTGCCTCGGACGAGGCGCGGGCCGCGCAGATCTATTTTCAGGGGTACACAAACACGCAATATCTGCCGGGTTTTTTGCTCTTTGCCCCGTACCGTGAGACGGCGGCCCCGGCCTGGCTGCGCGGCGCGGCGTATCAGGGGACTCTGGCCGATCTCAAGCTCGTGCGCGACGGCGGCCTGAGCGTGGACATTGACGGCGTGACGCGCACGGCAAACGGTGTGGATTTTTATACCGCCACCAGTTTTTCCGATTGCGCGCAGCGGTTGCAGACTGGGCTTTCGCAGACTGCGGAAATCCCGGCCACGGCGGGCACGCTGACCGGCGGGCCGGTGGCGGACGTGACGCCGCTCAAGGGCGTCAGCGCGGGCAAGCTGGATATCCGCGTTGACGGGACGGAAAAGAATCTGACCGGGCTGGACTTTGCCTCCGTAAACGGTCTGGACGACGTGGCCCGGGTCCTTCAGACGGCCCTGACGCCCGCAAGCATCCCGGCCACGGCGGGAACGCTGACCGGCGGCGTCATCAGCGCCGACTATTCGGCATTTCAGTCCGTCAGCGCGGGCAAGCTGAATATCAGTATTGATGGCAGTCAGAAGAAGCTCACAGACCTGAACTTCTCCAGCGTGGACAGTCTTGCTGCCGTAGCGCAGGTCATCGAGACGGCCCTTTCCGGGGCTGCCACCGTAACGGTGGAAGACGGAAACCGTCTTGTCATCACCAGTGCCACCACCGGCGCGACCTCCTCCGTGAGTCCGGCATCAAATCCCGAGGGCGGCTCCCAGCCTGAACCCCAGCCGACGACCGACCTTGCCGGTTCTCTGGGCCTCACTGATGCCACGGGCGCAACTGCCGCTCCGGGCACGGCTCAGGTTCAGCCCGCCGGGGTGACGGTGACGGTTTCCGGCAGCTCTCTGGTGCTCACGTCCCCTGCAAAGGGCGCGAGTTCCTCTATTTCCTATGCGTCGGACCCAGATCCGAGCGGCGAGGTGGCGGATCTGGCGGAAGCTCTGGGACTCACGCAAGCCGCGGGCGCCATATCCGTAAGCGGCACTGACGCCTGGCAACCCAAGGCCCCGATTGTCAGTTACAGCTCGCAGACGCAGGCGTTCCAGATCACGTCCGGGGAAACTGGCGAAGTGTCCAGCGTCGGTTTTGCCCGGGGCCTGGGCGGCGGCACGGACCTCTCCGGGCTGCTGAATCTGACCGAACAGCTGGGCGCTGTGCAGAGCGAAGGGACGAGCGGCGGCAGCCTCACCGAGTGCATGAGCAATATACTCAAGTTCGCGCGCGACTGGGTGTCTTTTTCCACGCTCTGGGAGCCGCTTTACGCGGAAAAGATCGAGCTGGCGCGCTGGTGCTCCGGCCATGATACCCGGTTTGTCTATGTCATGTGGGATACGGACAACGCGGCCCGGGTTCAGGGCAGCACTGCCAGCGCGGGCTACGCCATTACGCAGACCTTTGCACTGGACGGAACTTGTTGTGTCTGGAACTCGCTGACAGTTGCCGCCGGGGTCATGGGCGCCATCGCCTGCCTGAACTTTGACCAGCGCGAGGGCCGCACGACCCTTGCTTTTCGTCAGTTTGAAGGGGTTCCCGTCACCTGCGACGATGACGAAGACTACGAAGCGCTGCTTGCCAACGGCTATAACTGCTACGCGGATTTCGCCACGGCCAGCGCCCAGTTCAAATTCTTTCAGAACGGGCAGGTCTCCGGCAAGTTCGACTGGCTGGACACCTACTGCAACGCGATTGCGCTGAAGGACGCCTTGCAGCTCAACATCCTGGACCTTTTCTCGGCGGTGCGCAGCCTGCCCTACAACGAAGACGGCTACTCGTCCGTGCGCACGGCCTGTCTTGATACCATCAACCGGTTTGTCAATTTCGGCGCCATCCGGGTGGGCATCAGCCTTTCCCAGACGCAGAAAGTGCAGCTTTTGCAGGAGATCGGCAAGGATGTCTCACAGACATTGGAAAGTGCCGGCTGGTATATGCAGGTTGCAGATCCGGGCGCGGTCATCCGCGGTCAGCGCCAGTCGCCCAACTGCGCGTTTTATTACATGGATGGGGGCAGCATTCAGAAAATCGTCATGAGCGCGACGGCCATTCAGTAAGGAGAGAGGCATGGACAATCAGGGCAACATGACCATTACGGCGGCGAACTCGTCTTTCTATTTGACAGTACCCGGTTTGTACAACGCGCCGGTGAAGATTGAGGGGTTCAGCACCGACGCCCTGGTCAGCGGAGAGGCCATAAGCCCTGTCGTTGCCGAGATGGGCGTTGACGGGCACCTGTCCTTTGGCTGGGTCCCCACGTCGAAAGCCGTCACCGTGACGCTGGCGGCGGACAGCCCCAGCCGTCAGATCATGGACGACTGGATCACGTATCAGGACGCCCGCCGGGAAGTCATGGTGTGCAGCGCGGAGTTTTCGCTGCCCGGCATCGGCCGGAAGTACATCGGCATGCGCGGAGCCATCACCAGCGCCCCGCCCATGCCCGGAGCCAACAAAACGCTCCAGGCCACGGCCTACACCATCACGTTTGAAAAATGGACGCCCGCCGTCATCTAAAGGGATATCACGATGCTCAACGAAAAAATCATTACGATTGAAGAGGGGCGCGACGCCGGAAAAGCCTTTGCCGTTAAAGAGATGCCCGCGAGCAAGCTCGAAAAATGGTCTGCCAGGGCTTTGCTTGCTCTGTTCAACGGCCAGGTTCCCGCGGAAATCCTGAACGTGTCGCGGGTCAGCAATTCCGCGGCCCTTGTCCAGTCGGCCCTGTCCGGCCTGGGCAGTCTGAACTGGGCGACCGTTGAGCCGCTGTACGATGAGCTTCTGACCTGCGTTGCCCGCGTACCCGATCCGACCAGCCCGGGAACACGGGTGCAGCTCAATGCGGCCAACGTGGACGCTCACGTGCAGGACATGGGGACTCTGCTGCGTCTGCGTGCCGCCGTGCTGGAGGTGTGTTTTGATTTTTTCGGCCGGGACGGTGGTCTGTACTCCCGAATCAGGGAGGCCGTCGCCCCGCGCAGCTCCGGGACTACCAGGCCCTCCCGGCCTGCATAGCCGTCCCCATCTCGTGCAGGCTCGCGACGCTGCACGACATGCAATGTCATTACAGCGTCGCTGACGCTCTCGACCTCTATGAAATAGTGCGCGTTGACGCATGGAATCGCGATCAATGGGAGAAACTGCATGACAGTCCGTGAGCTTGTCATCAAGCTGACACTGGACTCCCTCGGGTTCAGGTCCGATGTCCGGGCCGCGCAGAACGGGCTGGACAGGCTCGGCGCGGCCGCGGGCCAGGCGGGAGCCGTGGCCAGCAGAGGTCTTGAACGCGCGGGCAGGGAAGCCCGGGCGGCCGGTTCGTCCATGATGGACGCCGCGGACGCCGGCAGTCGCGGTTTCAGTCGCCTTGCCGAAGTGCTCGGCAAAGTCGGGATGCTGCTGGGCGGGATGGCCGCAGTGCACGGGGCATTGTCCGGGTACATGGAGGATGTCGCGGAAATCGAAAAAACCAGCGACATGCTGGGAATGTCGATGGAAGCCTGGCAGGGCTGGCAGTATGCGGCAAAACAGGCCGGGCTGGAAGCCGAGGACGTGCGGGATCGGCTGATGGACCTGGGCGACTGGATGACGGATCTCAACGTCAATGACGGCGGGCCCCTCAAAGATTTTGCCGAGAAAACAAAAACGTCTTTCAAGGATGCAAAGGGCGCGACAGTCTCCCTGGAAGAGGGGCTGATGCGCCTTGCCGATGCCGCCGGGAAGATGGGGCGGCAGCAGGCCACAAGCTGGCTGGTGCAGATCGGCTTTGATGAAAAGACCATTCCCCTGATCCTCAAGGGGCGGAAGGCCATTGAGGAATTTGTGCGGGCAGGCAAGGAGCAGGCCCTCTACCACAAGAGAGACGTGGAAAACGCTCGCAGGATGCGCGAGGCATGGCAGGCAGTGACGGCGACGTTTTCCGCGGTGGCCGCGGCCGTCATCCGCGTTCTGGGGCCGGTCTTCGACTGGCTGGCCGAAACGCTGGGGGATGTCGTCGTCTGGGTGCGCCGGAACGAAAAAAGCCTGCTGGTGTTCCTCGGTGCGCTTGCCACCGTCATCGGCGCCGCCGTAACGCCCGCGCTGTGGGGCATGGCCAAAGCAGCCCTTGCCGCAGTGGCGCCCTTTGCTCCTCTCATTGCCGCCGTGGCCGCCATTGCGCTTGTCATCGAGGATCTTGTCGTCTGGCTGGACGGCGGAGAATCGGCCCTCGCGGACTTCTGGAGCATGTTCGGTACGGCGGAAGAAGTCAGCGCACGCCTCACGGCTATCTGGGAAGGTCTGAAGACGTACTTTGGCGCGGTTGTCGATCTGGCAAAAGCCCTTGTCGGCTGGCTGGGAAGCCTGCTGACGCTGAACATGCAGGGGCTTGTCGATAATGCCTGGAAGCTCTGGGAGGCCTTCGGAAAGCTGGGGGATGTCCTGTCCGACATGCTCGGCTGGCTGGGAGAGAAACTGCGCGGCCTTCTCCCCGACTGGGTTCTCGACCTGGCCGGCGGCGCGGATTCTTCGACGCCCGAAGGCAGAGCCAGAAACAACGCTGCCCTTGAGGCATCCGCCGCCGTGGCTTCGGAGTATGGCGTTGACACCGGATTCAGGGCCGGGGAATCCGCCCGGCAAAGCGGAACCGTGTCGAATACGCGCAACGTGACCACAAGCATCAATCAGATCACCGTCAACACGCAGGCCACGGATGCGCAAGGCATCGCTGGAGACATCGGCAACGCCCTGCGAAACCAGACCGCGCAGGCTGACGGAGCTTTCGGGGCCTGAGCATGAGCATCTTCAGCATTCTTGGGCAAGGCATTGCGGGAACATGGAGCCTGTTTGACAGCAACGGCGCGCAGGCCGTGCCGTTTGATACCTTCTTTGCCATGACGCGGAAGGACGAAGGCAAGGTCACGGCGCATCCAACGGAGCCAAACGGCTTTTTTGCCTACAACAAAGTGGACAGCCCCGGAACCGTGGGCCTGATTCTCGGCGTCACCGGCAACAGCGAGACGCTGGGGCAGACGCTTGATGCGCTGGAAAAGCTCAAGGGCTCCACCGACCTTGTCAGCGTTGTGACGCCGGAAAAGACGCTGCTCGACTATACACTGGAGTCCTACGACTACCAGCGCAGCGCGGACAGCGGCGTGGATCGTCTGCTGGTTTCCCTTTCGCTCGTCGAGGTCCGGCAGGTTTCCCCGGAATACAGCAACGAGACGCTGCCAAAGGCAAAGCAGGCCGGCGACGGTAAGACCGCCGCCGCCGGAAAACAGGCGGCGGATAAAACCGACGCGGCGACGGAAAACCGGGTTCAGGGGAAATCACGACTGGCAGCAATTTTCAGCTGAGGACGGCCCGATGCAGACAATCCCCTTGCAGACTACGGCAAATCAGACATTGCAAGTCATTCTTGAGGGCCAGAACCTTTCCCTCAGATTCTACAGCCGCCCGTTATCTGATGGTATCGACAGGCTGTATTGCGATATGGCTCTTGAGCAGCAGGCAATTTGCCGCGGCTGTCCCTGTCTCGATGGTGTCTGTATGCCCTTGTATGACTATCTGGGACTGGCCGGTAAGCTGCTGTTCGTTGATATGGAAGGCGACGCCGATCCGCATTGGTCGGGCCTTGGGAGTCGCTGGCGTCTCATATATCTGACACCGGAAGAATCGACGGCATACAAGCGAGGGACGATATGAGCGGCAGCTTCACAAAAAAACGGCTGGAAGCCCGCATCACCCTGGCCGAAGGGGGATTCAATCCCGGATCGGGGCAGAGCGCAAATACCAAAGTCGTGCGTCTCGGCATGGACGCTGAAATTGCCAAGCCCGGGGGCAAGGAAAAACCCAAGTGCACCCTGCGCATCTACAACTTGCCCCTTGAGGATATGCAGGTACTGACGACGCTGGCCTTTGACCCTCTGGCCGTCAAAAAAAACCGCCTGATTCTCATGGCCGGGGATGATGACGGAATGTCTCAGGCCTTCACCGGAGACATCATCAGCGCCGTGCCGCGGTTTTCCGCTGATGCTTCCAGCGTGTTCGAGGTGACGGCGCTCACCGGCTATGTCGCCAGCGTGACTCCGACAAAACCTCTGACCGCCGCCGGATCTCAGGACGTGGCTACCCTCCTGCAAGGGCTGGCGAAACAGATGGGCTTTGCCTTTGTCAACAGGGGCGTGTCCGTGACCGTGCGTAACGTGGCCCTGGTCGGCGGCCCTATGGAGCAGGCGCGCCAGCTGGCGGACGAGGCCCGCATCGACTTGATCCTGGACGATGGAGAAATGATCGCGGCCCCGCGAGGAGAACTCCGGCAGGATGATGCCGAGGGCAGCACGCCTGTCCTGAAGGACAGGACAGGACTCATCGGCTTTCCGGGATTTGATGAGAAAGGCGTGGTCGGCCGCTGCCTCTATGAACCGCGGCTGCTTCTCGGGGGCCCCGTCCGCATCGAAAGTATTGTGCCCAAAGCCTCCGGCCTCTGGCGCGTCACGAGCGTGAGCCACAAGCTGCACGCCAATTACGGCGGGGCTTCTGCCTGGGAAACGAGTTTTAAGGCAACTTACCCCAATCAGAAGAAGAGCGACGGCAAGAAAAAGGATGCAAAGAAGTGAGCGAAAGCATTAAAGGGCAGCAGGATTTCACAACGGGCTCCAGCGAGTTTAATGCTGCGGCTTTTCAGATTGAGCAGGCCATGCGCAAAATAAATACGGCGGAACCCGTGCGCGTTGTCAGCGTGCAGCCCGGAGCCGTGGGGCCGGTAGGCATGGTCAGCGTGCAACCTCTCGTTAATCTCGTGACCGGCATGGGGGATGGGATGACGCAGAGCGAGCTTTTTTCGCTGCCCTACATGCGTGTGCAGGGCGGCGAGAACGCGGTCATTGTGGACCCCAAGCCCGGAGATATGGGCCTTGCCGTCTACGCCATGCGTGACACCGAGGGCGTCAAATCCAACCGTGATGGCAGTCCGGCCAACCCCGGAAGCGCCCGGATGTACAGCAAGGGGGACGGTTTCTATGTCGGCGGATTTCTGAACGGCACTCCCAAACGCTACCTGATGATCGACGACGAAGGCCTGACGCTGGACGACGGCGCGGGCGGCAGGCTGGAGCTCAAAGGCGGCAAGCTGACGATTGTTGCCCCCGCCGGTATTGAAAGCACCAGTCCTACGGAAGTGCATAATACTCCCGCGCTGGTCATGGGTGGGGACGGAGCCACGGCAACCATGAATGCGAATATGCAAATCAACGGCAGCGTCACGAGCACCGGCGATCAGGTGGCCGGCGGCATCAGTCAGACGGGACACACGCATACCGGTGTCCAGCCCGGCAGCGGTTCGACAGGCACGCCGCAATAGGGGGAAAAATGGACAGTCTGGCGCTTTCCGAGGTCTGGGACCTGCTATTGACTCCCGGCGGTAACATGGCCGTCGTGAGCGGGACCGCGCGCATTGCGCAGGATGTCGCGTGCTATGAAAGGACGTTTTACGGTGAGCCCTGGTACGCCGCCGAGGACGGCGTGCCTTATCTCACCAATGAGCTGGGCAGCCTGCCGCCTGCGGAGCTGGTTCGAGAGCGCGCCGTGCGGCGTGCGCTGCTGGTCCCGGGCGTAGCCTCCGCGACGGTGGAGCTGACAGAATTTGCCGCCCGAACCCTGCACGGGCGTATCCGCGTGACCACGGACGAGGGGGAAAGCGTCAATGTCACAGTCTAGTATCGACTATACGGATCTGGGGCCGGTAGCACCCGATACCGCCGAGGTCTTGCAGGCGCAGATGGATATATGGCAGGCCGCGTTCAACAATAAGTTGAACACGGACCCGGCAACCCCGCAGGGTCAGCTCATGGCCAGTATCGCGGCCATTGTGCAGGACAGAAATAATCAGCTGTTGTTCCTGGCAAACCAGTTCAACCCGGCGACGGCAAGCGGCGTCTGGCAAGATGCCCTGGCATCCATCTACTTCCTTGATCGGCAGCCCGCACTTGCCACCGTCGTACAGGTGCTCTGCACGGGTCTGCCGGGAACGGTCATCGAAGGGCAGGATACCAGCGTGAGCCCGGCCCGCGTAAGGACGGCGGGCGGCATCGTGCTGATTTGCCAGACGGGCGGGACTATCCCCGCCGGGGGCAGCATAACGCTGCCCTTCGTTGCCCAGGAAACCGGGGCACTGGAAATTGAGTCCCACGCTGTGACTGTCATCGTACAGGCCCAGCCCGGCTGGGATACCGTGGACAATCCCGAACCTGGCATTACCGGCCGATCCCTGGAATCGCGTCAGGCGTTTGAAGCGCGCCGCCGCCAGTCCGTGGCCCTCAACTCGCGTTCCATGCTCTCAAGCGTTTACGCCCGCGTCGGAGAGCTGCCCGGCGTGATTGACCTGCTGGCGCGTCAGAATCGCGGCGACACTCCTCTGGAGGATAATGGCGTGACTCTGGCTCCCCATTCCATCTATATCGCCGTCCTCGGGGGAGCCGACGCCGACATAGCGGAGGCCATCTACAACAGCGTCTCCGGGGGCTGTGACTACAATGGCGATACCAGCGTGACCTACACAGACCCCGTGACCGGCGCCGTCGAGACCGTCAAGTTCCAGCGGCCGGAAGAGTTCGCCTTTTCCGTTGAGGTCATTCTGCAAAAAAATGCCACAACCCCATCAGATGTGGCGGCACGGATTCGGGCAAACATCCTGGCTGATTTTTATGGCGAACCCTACCCCAATGCCGCGGACGGCATCGCCCATACCACGGATGTGACGCGCATCCCCATCGGGGGAAAGGTCTATGCCTCGCGCTTCTACTGCCCGGCTATCAGTGCAGGAGCTTCTCAGCTGGTGAGCGTGCGTATCGGGAAAAAATCCGGTTCTCTCGGAACAGTGGTGCAGCTGACAAACGGCCAGTATCCCAGTCTGGTCTCGGACGATATCTCCGTAACGGTTCAGGAGTAACCCATGCCCATCAATTTCGCCTATCAGCCTCCTTTCGGTCGCCTGTCCGGTGCGGAGTTCGAGAAACAGACCGTTGCCTTTTTTCAGCGCCTCCAGGAGCAAACCGATGGGCTGTTCTCGTCCCTCTCTGAAAAGCTGGATACGGTGTCAGCAGATTTGCAAACCCTTGCCGCCGAAGTCAGGCAGAATACGAACGCCATCTCGGCGCTGCAAGACCGTTGCACGCAAATCGAGGCGGACGTGACCGACCACTCCGGGCAGCTTGCACAGATATCCTCTCAGATCAGCGACATGACCGCGGACCTGGCATCGCAGGCCGGTCGCCTGAGTAACCTTGAATCTGACGTGGCAGATCTGGAGCAGAGCAGCTCCAGTCTGAATGAATCCGTCACGGACCTTCAGACCCGGATGCAGGCGGCGGAAACGGCTATCGAAACTCTGCAAACGAAGTCAACCTCGCATACGACGGCTATCTCAGGGCTGGAGCAGGACGTTTCCGGCCTGCAAGCCTCGATATCTGATCTGCAAAAGAAAACTGTTCCTGCCGGACTCATCGGCCTGTACAACGGGACCACGCCGCCGTCAGGATTTGCAGTCTGCGACGGGGATAATGACACACCGGACCTGACAGGCTATACGTCCGGTTCCCTGCGTTTTATTCGGAAGGCCTAGGGTACGGATATGGCCATACGCTGGGATACCGTTCAGTTCCGGGAGGCTCCCGACATCCGCACGCTGCCGGATATCCGGCGGGGGATGCTGTACCCCTATACGCTGATTTCTCAGTACGACAATTCTCCTGTTCTGCGCGCCCTGCTTGAAGGTCTGGAGCTGGCTGTCGATCCACGGCTGGATATACAGGAGTTTTTTTATACGGTTTTCAACCCCCGTACCGCCGTGGGCTGGGGGCTGGACTGCTGGGGACGTATCGTCGGTATCGAGCGACAGCTGACCCTGCAAGGCACGGATGCCGCCTTCGGTTTTGCCGGTTCAGACTTGCAGCCTTTCGGGCAGGGAACTTTCTGGAGCGATGACGCCACGTCCACCTACGTCCTTGCTGACGAGGCCTATCGGCAGCTGATCTTCTTCAAGGCGGCCATCAATTTGACGGATGGTACGCTGGCCAGCCTGAACCGCATTCTGCAGATGATGTTCGCCTCACGCGGCAACGTCTGCGTGCTGCATACCGGCACCATGCGCATTCGATTCTTTTTTGACTTCTATCTGCTGCCTTTTGAGCGGGCTCTTGTGGCACGGGAAGATGTCCCACCCAAACCCGCGGGCGTAGGCTTCGATATTTATGACATTCCCCGCGCCGAGACGTTCGGTTTTGCCGGGTCAGATTTGCAACCTTTCAACCAGGGCATTTTTGCCCCGCGAGGTCCACAAGATGCCTATACCCCCTAATCCTCCCAGTCTGATTAACATTCTGGGCTATGGTGCGGATATCAGCACCATTCCCGCTACCACCCCCTCGGGAAGCGGCGCGTTCTCTTATCAGTCCGGGTTCCCGGCAATAACCGCAATTCCGCTGACAGCAGGGGGCATCGCCCCCTCGCGTGAAGATTTCAATGCCGTCATCAAGCTGATGTCGCAGCACCTTTTCTTCTTGCAGAGCGGCAGCCTCTACACCTGGAACAGCACGCTCGATTATCTGCCCGGCGCGCATATCCTTGGCAGCAACGGGCAGGAATATGTTGCCGTGCAATCCAGCGGGCCGGACACGTCCGCCAAGGCGCAAAACCCCGTCAATGATGCAGATGGCACGTACTGGAAAAAGGCTAATCAGGGCAGCAGTGAGGGAGAAATGCCTGTCGGCGGGATTATTCCTTTTTCCGGCACGTTCGGCGGCACAGGCAACCGTTTTCCCATCCCGCTGGGCGGTTCCGAGCCTCTGACGAACTGGTGTCTCTGCGACGGAACCACAACCGGCGGCAAGCCCGTCCCGGATTTGCGCAACCGCATGATCATGTGCGCCGGTTCAGCCCATGCGGCGGGAACCACAGGCGGAGCCGAAACCCATACGCACACTGTTTCCGGAACTATTGGGGCGACGACACTGAAGGGAGATCAAAACGCGGAACATGAACACAGGTCAGGACGCAATGCTAAGAGCTTTGGATATGTTTCCCCCGGTAACGGGGGCTATCAGGGGGATGCCTCCGCATCCGCAACTTTTCTGACTACAACTGCGGGCGGTTCCCAGCCCCATGACCATTCCTTTTCCGGGATAGAGTCGGGTTCTGCGTCAAGCCTTCCGCCCTATTACTCCTTGGCCTACATCATACGCATCGCATAACCCAAAAGCACTAAAAAAGGAGCACGCTATGCCCACAGTGACAGTAGTTCCTGGTGACAGGCTTATTATTGTGGATGGCGAGTCCATCTTCTTTGATGCTCCCATCCCCGTCCCGGAGAATATGCACGCCCTGCAATGGGATGGACAGCGCGGGCATATTGAATGGGAGGACGACTACAACTGGCTCTTGGAAGCTGAAGCTTACGAGGAAGAAGTCGCTCCCTACGTGGCCTTGTGGAAGGCTGAAAAGACCCGCCGGGAAAATGTCGCCGCCGATGCCGAGGCCGCCCGTATGGCCGAGTACAACAGCGAAACGGCGCGCTTCGCGCGTCTGCGCGCGGAACGCGACAGGCGCATTGCCGCCACGGACTACCTGATTATGCCCGACTACCCCCTGCCGGAAGACTCCCGCGCGGCCGTGCAGGCATACCGTCAGGCTCTGCGAGACCTTCCGGCCCAGGACGGCGCGCCGTGGGACGGCGGCGGCGAGGGCACGCCCTGGCCCGCCATGCCTGCCGTGCTGACGCGGTAATCATCGCCAAGGAAAGGAGCGCGGCGGCATGGCAGGCAGGAAGCAGTTTTGTCCCGAATGCCATCTTCAGACGCTGAAATGTGTCCGTACCATGCCCACCAGTTTTGTCGGCCATCCTTTGGAATCCTCCCGAGTCAGTATCTGGAAATGTGATGAATGCGGAGCCCGTTTCCTTTTGGAGACGCCGAGCGGGCATCTGTGCCGCGTGGCGACATCTTCTCCTTCAAAATAGACTTTGTCCGAAAATCTGACATCCATGCACATGCGGAACTCGTCCTAAACCGGAAATATGGGATACTTCCTCAACAACGAGGGGAAATCCCCTCAAAACTTTATGGAGGATTTATCATGGACGGCATCGTTCCCACTTTCGACATCAACCGTGACAACTGCAACAACAATAACTGGGGCAATGGCTGGGGCGCGGCCATCGGCGGCTTTGCCGGTGCCGCCCTCGGCAATGGCTGGAACAACGGCTGGAACCGGAACGGTATGGGCCCCGCCGCCTTTGGCGAGACCTTTATCATGGACAGCCTCTCCGGCGCCCGCTCGGACATCAATGCCATCGGTCGTGACCAGCTGATGCAGTCCGCTTCCGCCCAGAATGCCATGTGTCAGGGCTTCGGCGGCGTGAACGCCTCCGTGGAGCGCGTCGGGGCTGCGCTGGCGCAGGGGCAGTCCCGCACGGAAGCCGCGGTGCTGACCACCGGCCTGAGCGGTCAGATCGAGGACAAAAACAATACGATTGCCAGCCTGCAAGCCCAGCATGACGCCGAAATGCAGGGGCTGCGGAACACCTGTGAAATCAAGGGCGCCATTGATGACTGCTGCTGCACGACCCAGCGTGGTATCGACGCGGTGAAGTTCACCGTTGCGCAGGAAGAATGTGCTACGCGCGGTGCCATCCATGAGGAAGGCGAAAAGACGCGCGCACTCATGGCCCAGCTCGACCGCGAGCGTCTGCTGCGGGAATCCGCCGCCAAGGATGCCAAGATCGCCGCGCTTGAAGCGCAGGCGTTCAACAGCGGGCTTGCCGCCAATGCCGCCCAGCAGAACCGCGCCGATCTGAACAGCGCCGTCAACACGCTGCTCGGCCATCTTGCCCTGCTGAATAAGTCCTCGACTCCGACGGCCTAATTCTCCCTTCTGTCCCCAGGGAGGCCGGCGGGCGGAGTGACAATAAAAGTCGTTCCGCCCGCCTCATGGAACATGAAAGGAGAACCATATGCGACTGATGATGGTCGGGAATGGCCATAAACATGGCAAAGGGAAGGATGACAGGCATCACGATGCCGACATGATGCTCCCATACTCTGGCGAACTGCTGGAAGCGGTTATGGATACCGTGGAAAACCCGCCGCCGGCATGGCATCCCTATCTTGCGAAAAAGGACTACAAGGGCATCTACGAAATGGAGTCCGCCGAGCTTGGCAGGGCTTTCCGGGCCAGCATGGAGGGAAAGGCTTCCATGAAGGACGTAGCGCGGGAAATCAAGCATACCTTTACCGCTATGCTCTTGTGTCAGGCACACAAAACTCATGACGTAAAGGCGTAACGCCTGAAGGGGACAATCTATGGCAGACGACACCTTCCGTTTCCCGGAAACCCTGAAAGTGGATGGGAAAACCCTGCACCTTATCTATGATCCCGGCAATTCGCAGCGGGCACAGGCCTTGCCGAACTACGATGTGATGATTCCGCTTCCGAGCTCCACCACGCAAGAAGTCGAGTTGCCCGGCGTAGGGAAAAAATGGGTGGCTATCGTGGATGCCAAAAGCCCGGCCCAGCCTATGCAGCCTGGGGGAAGGCCGTCCATCGAAATGAGCTACCTGTGCTTCAGGCTTGTTGATGGTCCTGTTCCGCCGCTGTCTGTCCCGGCGAGGGAATTTGTCGTCTATGCCGAAGAACCCCTGGGAATGGCAAGCAATCGAGCCCAAACGCTGATTGATGCCGTTTTGGGCGTTGTGATGGAGTCCGCGCCGCAACCTACGGCGAACTGGACGGAACAACTGGCGCAGGCTCAACATGCGGGCATGCGTCAGCCCGGCCCCCTGAGCGGAGAGGAGCTGACACTGGATGAGTAATTTGCTGCACCGTCTCGAAGAGAACGCAGAACGCCTTCAGAAGGCCTATGACTCCAGTTACCAGCTCCTTGACGTGGCCGTAACCGACGCCATTCCGTGGGTCATGGGCTTGCCGGCTGTCCAAAGCCGGATCCCCGAACCGTTTCGGCCCATGCTCGGAAGGGGACGCTCTGTCCGCTTGGAAGATATCGAATTGCTGACAACAAGACTGCTGGCCATCTTGCAGGCTTCCGAACGGCAGAGTTCGGGAGCAGCGCCCCAAGCGTGACCATATATAAAGGATGCAGAGACATCCTACAGAAAAAGGCGGGGAAGTTCCCCGCCTTTTCTGTAATCGCATTGCATAATGTGCAACGATGTCCCGTAGCATTTATCCCGTCCGATGGCCGCTTTTTTTCGCGCGCGCTATCACCACGCCGCGCTGAATGCTAAAGCCGCAGCGTTGCAGATGGAGAGGCAGATCGCTTTGCAATTTTTTCAGACTTTGCCGCGTATAAATCTTGTTGGCATTCAGGCGTCCTTCCCGTGTCACGGGCACATGAAGAAAGTGCATGTGCGGCGTTTTTTCATCCATGTGCACCATCGCGGAAATGACATTTTCCGCCCCCACAAAATCCGTGAGAAAGGCCTTGCTTTCCTCAAAGAAGCGTCGGGTTTCTTCTGGAGAAAGACTTTTGAAAAAAGCGCTGTCAGAGGTGATGATAAGCCCGCACATATGCACGGCATCCTTTCTGACAGCCTTGCTCATCTGCAAATCGTCAATGCGCCGCTGAATGGCCTGCGCATAGTTTGTCGCGGCCTTGTCGTGCAATTCGTAGTTGTCGCGGCTGCGCTGATAGTCGATATCCGGGTTGGAATGGCTCTCGCGTTCCCGGCGATTGTGACTCTGAATGCCTCTGACGGCCTCTTTCTTGAACTTGTCCATATGCAGGACGAGATAAGACATGGTCGGACTTCCTTGTATCTCTGATCCGCACAGGTTTCAGGCGGCTGCAAAGCGGTACACTTTTGCCGTTGTAGCGGTACAGCCGGAGAAGACCTCGTCGGACATTGCCGGACATATCTGGACGCTTGTTCGGGAGGTGTACCGCTGTACCGCCCCTTAGAGACTGGTACAGCGGTACACTTGCACGCAGACAGGTCAATTTTTCCCTTCCAGCTTCTTTTTCAGGCGCTGGACAGCAGCCTTTGACTTTCCCATTTCCTCGGCGCAGTCGCGGATGCTGTAGCCCTCGGCCAGCAGGCGTTTCAGTTCGGCCAGTTCCACGTCCTCAAGCTCTCTGATGCGCCAGTGCAGCGCGTTGCCTTCGGTGATCAAATTGGCCTCAAAGGGGCGGGCATCATCGCCCACAATGCCCCGTGCCTTGGTCAGATGGACTTCAAAGCGTGCGCCTTCGGCCATGCTGTACTCTCTGGGCCTGCGCAGACTGATGACCGTATCCATGATGTCTTCTCTGGCGCTGGTGCCGCGCTGATCGCCGGATTTTCCGGCATGATGGATAAGCAGGACAGCCATGCCCCGGCGACGCAGTTCCAGCAGCCATGCCTGCATGGTCTGCCATGACTGGGCTTCGTTTTCCTTGCCGGTACGGCACAAGGTGGCAATATTGTCCAGCACGACCATATCCACGCCTTTCAGGAATGGTTCCAGCATGATCTGCCCCTGCGCGGTAGAGAGATCCGGCATGGGGCAGGGCTGCAGGTCCGGTGTGATAAGCGCCATATTTTTCAGCGTATGCGGCGGGACGGACATGCCGCTGACAAGCGCGGCAAGGCGATGTTGCATGGCTGTGGCGGGCATTTCTCCGTCCACATACAGCGTTCGTTTGGGCATGGGCGCGCGCCAGTTGAACACCGCGCCGCCGGAAGCCACGGCAACGGCCACGCTCAAGGCGGCAAACGTCTTGCCGATGCCGCGCGGAGCATACAGAATGCCTATCCCTTGAACCGGAAGAATGGGGGATAAAAGATACCCCCGTTCAGGTATGGACATGGAAAGAAATTCGCCCATGTCCA
>CAMBWG010000005.1 GCA_945871415.1 uncultured Desulfovibrio sp. | reverse complement strand
TGGCCAGTCTGGAACTCGGACACAACCGGATCGACGTTTTCACGCTCGTTCTGGCGCTGCTGGCCAATCCCTCCCGGTACAGCGCCATGAAGTTTTTCAGAGAACTGGACAGGATCCCCGCCGACGCGCTGAAACGCCTCATGGCGGGTCTGAACGAATCCGCCGCCCGGCAGAGCGAGCGCCCCGGCCCCGGCCCGGGACATGAAGGCTGTCTGCAGCGTTACGCCACGGACTTTACGGAAGAAGCCCGGCAGAATCGCATTGATCCCGTTTTTGCCCGCGGCCCGCAAATCCGCCAGATGATCGATATACTGACGCGTCGCCGCAAGAACAATCCCATTCTTGTGGGCGATCCCGGCGTGGGCAAGACCGCCGTTGTGGAGGGACTGGCCCTGCAAATCGTCCGGGGCGAAGTGCCGGACGTGCTGAAGGGTACCCGCCTTGTCGGCCTGGACATGGGGCGTCTTCAGGCGGGCGCGTCCGTCAAGGGAGAATTTGAAAAACGCCTCAAGGGCATCATTGACGAAATCAAGGCCTCGCCCGTGCCAACCATCCTGTTCATTGACGAAGCGCACACGCTGGTGGGCTCCGGCAACGCCGCGGGCGGCGGCGACGGCGCAAACCTGCTCAAACCGGCGCTGGCCCGGGGCGAGCTGCGGACCGTGGCCGCCACCACCTGGAGCGAATACAAGAAATATTTTGAAAAGGACGCGGCTCTTGCCAGACGCTTCCAGCTGGTGCGTCTGGATCAGCCCGGGCAGGAAGAAACCGTCGCCATTCTGCGCGGTCTGGTGCCCAGCTACGAGCAGGCGCATCACGTCTACATCCGGGACGATGCCGTGCGGGCCATCGCGGAACTGTCCACCCGCTACATCAGCGGCCGTCAGCAGCCGGACAAGGCAGTTGACGTGCTGGACACGGCCTGCGCCCGGGTCAAGGTCAGTCTGGGGGCCAAACCGGCCGTGCTGAGCGATCTGGAAGACGAACTTACGGGCATCCGGCGGGAACTGACCGCCCTGGAACGGGATCGCAGCCACGGCGTGGCGGCGGATGACGATGCGTCGAACGCCGCACGCCATGCCGCCCTTCAGGGACGCGTCGCAACACTGCAGGAGCGCATCGAGGATATCACATCGCGCTGGCAACGGGAAAAAGCGCTGGTGGAGGCCCTGCTGGCCCGGCGGGAAAAGCCCGCTCCCGACGCCGCTCCCGCGACGGACGCCCCGGTTCCCGCCGAAGAAGCCGGACAGGACAACGCCCTTTCCGCCGGGGAAGAGCCCGCGCCGGAAGATCTAGCTGCGCGCCTGAAGGCCGAACAGGGAGACGCCCCGCTGGTTTTCCATGAAGTCACGCCGCAGCTCGTTGCGGAAATTGTGTCCGAATGGACCGGTATTCCGCTGGGCAAGCTCGCGGAAGATACGGCGCACAGGCTGTCCGGCCTGAAAGAGCGCCTCCATCAGCGCATCCGGGGACAGGATCATGCGCTGGAAAGGGTGGAAAAGGCCGTGCTGGCCGCGCGTACCGGCCTGAACAACCCGCAGGCCCCGACGGCCATCTTTCTGCTGGTCGGCCCGTCGGGCGTGGGCAAGACGGAAACGGCGCTGGCCATTGCCGACGAGATTTACGGCGGCGAAGAGATGCTGATCAGCATCAATATGTCCGAGTTTCAGGAGAAGCATACCATCTCGCGCCTCATCGGCTCGCCTCCGGGCTACGTCGGCTACGGCGAGGGGGGCAGGCTGACGGAAGCCGTGCGCCGCCAGCCGTATTCCGTCGTGCTCTTCGACGAGGTGGAAAAGGCCCATCCCGATGTCATCAACCTTTTTTATCAGGTCTTCGACAAGGGCGTTCTTGCCGACGGCGAAGGTCGAGAAATTGATTTTCGCAACACCATGATCTTTCTGACCTCCAATCTGGGCAGCGAGATTGTGGCCGGCCTGTGCGACGGCGATACGCCGCCCGATCCGCTCCGGCTGGAGCAGGCGCTGCGCCCCGCCCTGACGCAGTTCTTCCGTCCGGCTCTGCTTGGGCGCATGACCATTGTTCCCTACATGTCGCTGCGGCCGGAAATCCTGCGGGAACTCGTCGGCATGAAACTGACCCGCGTTGCCGATCGTCTCTTTGCCCAGCACCGCGTGCCCCTGTCCTGGAGCGACGCCGTTGTCTCTTCCATTGCGGCAAGCTGCACGGCCGTCGATACCGGCGCGCGCAATATTGATCACATCATCAATGCCTCGCTGCTGCCCCGGATGGCAACCGCGCTGCTCGGCAACATGGGGCGTCCCGGGCCGCATCCCGGACTGTACGTCGATCTGGACCCGGAACAGGGGGTTCTTACCTGCCGTCCGGATACCGGGGACCATCCGGCATGACGCCCCCCCTCCTGCCGACGCTTCTTGAACGCCTGCGCGCCAGTGCCGGGGACTATGCGGCCGTCTCCCGGACGCTGGCGGAAGCCCTCTGCGTCATGGACGGCGCTCTGGCCGCGGGCGTCTATCTGCGGGACTACGCGGGGGAAACGCTCTTTCTTGCCGGTCGTTTTCCCGAGGAGCCGACGTCGCAGGAAGAAACGCCCCGTCTGTCGGCCGAAAGCTGGGACGATCCCCTGTGCTACTGCCTGCATACAGGGCTGGCCGCCTCGTTTACACAGCTTTCCGAGCTTCCCGAATCGGCACGGTTTGTTTCAACGTCGCCGCAGGTCGGCAGCTGCAAGGCCTATCCCATCAAGATTCCCGGCGGCAGCGCCGCGGGATGCGCGCTTGCTCTTTACGGAGCTCCCCCGCGCGGAGCGCAGGCCGCCTGCCAGACCCTCTGCCTCTATGCCGGGGCTTTGCTGGAACTGGCCCGCGGCCGCAAACAGAACGGCTATGCACTGCAAAGTCTGGAAAAGGAAGTACGCCGGCTGAAAGAGGACAGGGAACGGCGGCAGCTTCCGGCGCTCGTCGGGGAGAGCCCCGCAACGCACAATCTGCGCGCGGCCATTGCCCGGGTGAGCGCCTCAAACGCGCCCCTGCTCATTACAGGAGAAACCGGCACGGGAAAAAGCCTGCTGGCCCGCATGGTGCACGAGGCCGGGGACCGCCGCGGCGGTCCTTTTCTGGCCATCAACTGCGGCGCGCTCTCGGCCGGTCTGCTGGAAAGCGAGCTTTTCGGCCATGTCAAAGGCGCGTTCAGCGGCGCGGTATCCACGACCAGAGGTCTGCTGCGCAGCGCGGAGGGGGGCACGGTCTTTCTTGACGAAATAGGCGAAATGCCGCCGCAGCTCCAGGTTGCGCTGCTTCAGGTGCTGCAGGAACGCAAGGTGCGCCCGGTAGGCGGCACCCGGTTCCATCCCGTCAACATGCGCGTCATTGCCGCCACCAACCGGGACGTTGACGAGGCCATGAAGACGCGGGCCTTCCGCCGCGATCTGTATCACCGTCTGGCCGTTCTCAAAATACATATTCCGCCGCTTCGGGAACGGCGGGAAGACATTCCCGCTCTCTGCGCGGTCTTTCTCGAGCGCTGCTGCCGGAAAACCGGTCGATCTTCGCTGCGCTTTTCGCCGGAAGCGCTCCTTATGCTGCTGGGCTATTCCTATCCCGGCAATATCCGGGAACTGGAATCTCTGGTGGAACGGGCCGTCAACACGGCGGACGCGGACTGCGTCGAACTTGGGACAGATATACTGGAATCCTGCACAGGAAAAACGCTGCACTGCATTTCTCTGGCAAAATTCAGAGAGATGCAGGAACGCTGGTTCATTCAGCAGGCTCTCCGGCTCTACGGGGGCGATATGCAGGCCTGTTCGCGCGCCCTTGACGTGCACCCGCGCACGCTCCGGCGTCGCATGGCCTCGTCGCATACGGACTGACGCCGCCTCGCGTTCCGCCTTTTTCAAAGATGGAACGCTTTATAAAGGGGAAAATATTCATGGAACTTATGCTTGAGATTATCAGCCGTCAGAAATTTTCTCTCAGTCAGGACAGCATACAGCATGTTTTCAGCGAGGTTGGCGGCTATATCGGCCGCGACGAGGAATGCGAATGGATACTTATCGACAAGACGAAGCAGATTTCACGGCGTCACGCCCTGATCATCTTTGAACATGCGGGTTTTGCCATTGAAGATGTCAGCACAAACGGCATCTACAACGCGCTTGGCAGAGAACGTCTGGAAAAAGGGAAAAAATACCGGATAGAACATGGCAACACCTATATCATAGGCGAATACAGCATTCAGGCCCGACTGCTGCACAAACCGGATTCCTATCTGTCCGGGCAGGAAATGCAGGCCGGTGACCTGATTCCCGAGGGGGAGCTTCTGGCGGAAGATCCTCTGCTGGCGCTGGAACAGCAGGACGAACTCGACGCGCGCAAGCGCCTCGGCCTTTATAGCGATCTGCTGGAGGCGGAGCCGGAAAAAACGCCGCTTCAGGCCGATCACACGGAAGCGCCGCTTGCCTCCATGCCGGAAATCGCCCTTGTCCCGGAAGACTGGAACGAGGACATCGACGAACAGGAATCAGGCGCGACACAGGTTGCGCCCCTTCCCGAGACGCAGGAGACGCCCCCGCCCGCAACACAGCCCGCCCCTCCGCCCGCGATGCCGGAGCCCGTCCCCGACCTCCATCCGCAGGCGGCGGAGCCGCCCCGAAGCGATGGCGGGCCCGAAGCGCCCTCGCCGGAGGTGGAAGCCTTTTTCCGGGCGCTGGGCTTTGCTTCGGCTCCCGCAACACGGGCGGAACGCGAGCAAATCATGCTCCGGGCGGCCGAACTGATCACGGCCTCGGTAGACGGAATGCTCCAGGCACTGCGCAACAGGGCCGACAGCAAGAACGAGCTGCGCCTGCCCGTCACCACCATGACGCTGGCCGGAAACAATCCCCTGAAATTTTCACCCACGGGCAAAGCGGCGCTCCATTATCTGCTGGCCTCCCCGGAGGACGATTTTCTGCCGCCCGCGCAGGCCATGCAAAGCGGCTTCGAGGATTTGCACAGTCACAGTCTGGGGCTGATGGCCGGAGCGCGCGCCGCCATTCAGGCCATGCTGACGCGCATCAGCCCCAAGGCCGTCGAAATGGCGCTGGATACCGTCGGCACGGCACGCTTTTTACGTACGCGCCGCCTGTGGAATACCTATGCGCGCATGCACGCGCGACTGCGCGACGCGGACAACGGCTTTGCCGCCTTTTTTCTGGAAGACTTTGCCCGGGCCTATGAAATGCAGGTACGGACGCTGCATCCCGCCTTTGTTAACCGCCAAGGAGACGAAAAGTGAAATCCCGCGCGCTCGTGTGCCTGCTCATGCTGACGCTGTTCCCGCTGCTGCACGGCTGTTCCTCCTCCCGCATCAGTATGGAGATTGACGACAGACGAGAAAAGAGAGGGGTTAGGGATGGGATAAATGGGGATGACGTGGCATGTACCGGGATGGTCAAATGTAATCGGATTACACAATGCGGAATGAGGATGTCGGGGAAAGGGCATAAAAAAGGAGGCCGCCAATTCTGGCGACCTCCTTTAGTTTTGTGGTGGGCGATGCGTTATGTGCCTGGGAGTCTGCCCTGCTCGGGAGTAGCTGCGGCTGTGTCCTCGCGGGCTTTGGCCAGCAGTTTGTAGACCTGTGCGCGGGAGACTCTGAACCGCGTTGCCAGTTCTCCGGCGTTGTTGCCATTGAATGCGGCGTCAATGGCCCTGGCAAGGTAACGTCCGCGGAGACGTATGTAGACCGACTGTCCACCCCAGCGGACGCCGACGGATACCGCGGCGGCTCTGGCCTTGTCCGGCTCGACTCCCTGCTCACGCAGAACCAGCTCCAGATCGGCCAGGAACTCATCCGAGGGAGAGGGACTAGCAGCCCTCATACTCCACCCCGGCCCTGCGGCACCATGCCTTGAGAGTTTCGATAACCTGAGCCAGCTCATTGCTTGCCGCGGGGGAGTCATGCCGGAGCATACGTCGGATATACCCTCGCATGGCCTTGAAGCTGGCGTCCTTTACCTGACCGGCCTCATGCAGAAGAAGCCAGAGGGCGCGGATTTTACGTTCCTGGGGAGATGGGGGCTTCGGAGCAAAGCCCACCTGCCGCAAGTGGGCAAGCACTTTTTTGAGTTCATCGGCGGTCATACCGGAACATGATTCACGCCCCGTAAGATTGATGAGCATAGCCCTGTAGGTTTCGTTGTCCATGCCCAGGGAGCGCTTGCCCGCGTGGATCGCCTTGATCAGCCCGGCAGTAGCTCGCGCCATGATATCCTCCTTTTACGCCTTGGAGATGTCCAGCGGGATGGGTTGCCAGCCTCCGTTGGCGTCCCGCTTGTAGATACGGACGAAGGCCTTGGAGTATAGCGGCTGGATGGAGTCAGACAGGGCTTTCATGGCATCCGCCCAGCGGGGATGACTGATCTTGACCCGGCGCAGGCCCAGTATGCGGGCGGCGCTGACCTGTCCATCCTTGTTTACCTGGAACGCGGATTCGACCAGGGCGCGCAAATCGGAGCTGGAGCCGTCCGTCAGGTCGCGCAGGACTGCGGAGATGATGGACTGAGCCACGCTCAAGCGCTCGTCAAACGTGATGTTGTCCTGCATTGCCCGCTGTACCTTATACTGCCCGTCGAAACTGACCAGGGAGACGTTGCCCTTTTCGCCGCCCACCTTGGCGTCGTACTGCTCCGCGCTGATCTGGACGAAGGTTTCGATTGTCTCAAGCATTTCCGCCTTGGCCGCAGCCAGCACGCCGCTGAGGCCCTGGGCCTTTTCCACCAGTTCCATCACCGTGCTGTCGCGCATCTTGTCCAGATCGCTGACGCTTTCCACGGGGCACAGACGGCCCTGACTGTCGCGCATGTAGTCGTGTCCGTTAATCGATTCCATTAGTCACTCTCCTGTTTTGTTCCCCCGCGGGTTCCAGCCCTGTTCAGGGCATCCACCATGACGCGCGCCATTGCCGCAGTCTTTTCCGGGGCTCGACTTCCATGAAAAACGACGGCAACTCGGCTGCCGTCCAGCCCATCCTCTATGAACCATCCCCCTCCCAAGCTCCTGAAAGCCTGAAAGCGAGGCGTGCCCTTTTCGCTCATGCCTTCACCTGCCTGACGACATCCGCAGTCACAAGCGGTTCCCCGATGCTTGTAGCAAGATTCATGCTGCGAGTCGCAAGATTTGCCACGGCCAGCGGATACGCCAGATCCGTACCGCCAGCCTTGCCGCCGCGGGAGACAATCAGGCGCTGACGCAGTTCATCCAGACTGTCGGGCTCGAATACGGAATCCAGCTCGACCCCGGCACAGTTGAACCGATGCCGGATGTACCCGGGCACGTCACGCAGGGGGGGAAGATGCACCACGTCACAGCGCTGCACGACTTCGCGCACATCGGCCCCGGAGCTGGAGAGCTTCACGCCAAGCTCCGTCTGCCCGATAAGAACAATGGACAACAGGCGCTGAAGTCCGTCTTCAAGCTCAAAAAACCTCTTGAGGCTCTTCAATGTGTGGGTATGCAGGTCGTGAGCTTCCTCAATCAGCAGAAGATGCCGGTTGCCGCCCCGGTTACTCTGGCGAAGCTGCTCATGGAGGAGGCGGCTGCGTGCTTCGGAGCTTGCGGGAACGCGCCTGCCGGGGGCAACGGCGGCAAGAATTGCTTCAGCAATGTGCCCGGCACGCAGGGGCTTTGCGTCCTTGCCCTGTCCGCCGGTTGTGAGGATGTACGGTTCAATGATGATGACGTTCTCGCCTTCCGTCTTGAGGCGCTCCAGCATGAGACGCCGGAGCGTTGTCTTGCCGCTGCCGCTTTCGCCAACCACGGCCAGAAAATTGCCGTGGAGGGCCGCGTCCATCATGGAGCCCAGGACGTAGCGGGCGTCATCGGTCAAAAAGACTTCGCGCTCGCTGCGGGGGTCATCAAACGGATCGCGTATCAGCTTGAAGTGGCGTCTGGCCGCGGGGCTGAGGCTTTGCTTGCTTAACAGCATGATGTCGTCTCCTTCGTTCTCGGTTTCATTATTGTTGGGTGTCAGCTGGGCATTGAGTTCTTTTTCAAGCCTGTGAAGGTCCTCTTCCGAGGCCCCTCTCCGGGAAAACATTGTCAGCAGCCCATCGCGTATCTGCTCACGGTTTCGGCTGGGCATTCTTTGTCCGTGGATCATCCGGTGGGCCGTGGCCGGGCTGATACCCAGTTCCCTTGCCAGCTCCCGCAACGATACGCCGTGGTCGCTTTGCAACTGTTTTAAGCACTGCATGTGCGGGCCTCCTGCCGGGGGGTGAATGTCAGGCAACGGGCCGTTTCAGACTGTGGACTGAGTGTCCGCAACGCCATGCGGTTGCGCAGCATTTCAAGAATCCGGGGAAGGGATTCTTCGGGAATGGCGTCCCCGTAGGTTTCACGCAGGAAGGACATGCAGGCCCGGGCGTCTGCCTCCCAGGGAGCGGCATCCATAGCCCGCAGCTTCTGCGCTGCCTGAGCTCGGGAAAGCGGCATGGCGGGAATCTCCGGGGCCGGGGTCTCCAGCTGCGTGCCTTCGCGGCGCAGATGCAGCGGGGCCTCGCGCACATCGGCCATAGCGTCGATATGCTCCCAGGGACGGGAGGCGGAGCCATCCGCCGTGGCCAGCGCTTCCATCTTTTCCACAGCCCGTTCCACGGGGGTGGACTGCTGCCGTCCCCATTCCTGACCGATGACAGGAGCATCGGCATCGAAGCCGTAGTCGTCCCGCTGCATGGGCTGCACGTGGATACGCAGTTCCGTACCGTCGGGCATGGCCTTGCTGACCACAATTTCCGGTGCGTTGAACGGATTCAGCGTCACTGCGACCTTGTCCCGCACATGCACGCCGTGCAGGCCCAGCACGCGCAGGTCATAGGTCTGTACGCCGTGGCTCCGGGTGTCTACCCGGATTGTGTAATCCGGTTGCACGGTGCGCTCCTGTTCGCCCCAGTGGGCAACGGCCGTAAGCACGTCCCGTTCGGCCACGCGCAGCTGCTCTCGTGTGATGCGCAGCCACGCCTGATTGCGGGAACAGCCCAGACGGCGATGCCGGGCATGGGCATTGAAGTGCCGCCGCCATTTGTCGGCCGCCTCCTGAAGCTGAGCCAGCTGCCCTATTTCCATGAAGCGCAGGCGGCTCTCGAACTCACGTTCCACGATGTTCTGGGCGACCTCGACGCTGCCGGTCGCACTGGCACTGCCCGCAGCGTGATACTGTACGTCGATGCCGAGGGTGGCGCAGAAGTTCCTGATCAGACGGGACTGGTTGCCGCCGCTCTTGTCCATGTAGATGACACGCGGCACGCCGTGCATGGGGTCACGCGGCCCACGGTCGCTCATGGCATCAATAAGAGTTGTAAGGACTCCGGCGGCATCTTCCCCGGATGCCTGTTCGTAGCGCACATAGAGGGCATGGGAGCAGTGATCCACGACGACGTAGCGTATTACGCGCTGCCGACCGATTTCCACGAGGCGGCCGGGCTTCTTTATATTGTAGAGGCGCTCATCCATGAGGCGCATCTTTTTGCCGCCGGAGCCGGGAAGGTAGAACAGCACACACACGGAGCTGTCCACCTCCCAGACGTGATTCGGATGTTCCGACCGCTGGCGGCCTGTGGCCTTGCCGCGCGCCACCTGGTCGGGGTGACAGCCCAGGCGGCGCATGGCGGTGCTGATGGTTTTAGGGCTTGGCATGGCGACTTCTCCGGTTTCGGCGTTTTTCACACCGTAGCCCTGAGCCTCAAGCAGGCGGCAGGCTCCCTCGATGGTCAGCGTGCGCTTGCCGTTGGCGCGGGTTGCTCGTGTTACGAGGCCGCCCACGGTCAGAGCCAGTTTTTCATCAACGGCGCTTTGTCCCGCGTCGCTGCGTGCTTTGCGACCTGTCTCCCAGCCCGCCTCTTTGAGCAGACGGTAAACGGTCTTGACGCTTTTACCCAAAGCCAGGGCGGCACGCTGCACCAGTTCGCCGCGCCCTTTCGGGGTGCTGGCCGTCAGTTCCTGAGCCAGCGTGTGGATGATCTGGGCTTGTGCCTTGTCCATGCCTAGTCCTCCGGTTCTTCGCGGGTCAGGTCGATGGCCTGCATTGCGGTGGCCATGTCCACATCCGCCCCGGCGGTCAGCAGATAGTCGGCTACCTTGGCGCAGGCCAGGGACAGTCTGTCGTTGGCCCAGTTGACCAGATCGTCCAGCTGCTGGTCTGTCAGCCTGCCGCGTCCTTCATCAGAAAGCATGCGGCGGAAGGCGGCGGCCATCGACGAACCCGCGTTTTCCAGAGCCACGCACTTGCCGGATATCATTGCCCGCAGACTTTCCAGCTGGAGTTCCGCCGCCTTTTCCTCGTCATCCTGCCCGGCGGGATTGATGGCTTTTTCCATCTTCTGGCGCGTGGCGTATTCCTTTTCCCGGGCTTCCTTGAGCAGGCGGTCGTTGGTGGCCAGCTGCTTTTCCAGTTCCTTCTTTTCCGCGTTCAGCCGGGCATTGCGCGCGCCCATTTCGTCCAGCGTCGCGAGCAGTTCGTCCTTGTCCTCGGCCTTCTCAATCTCGGCCCGCAGCTGCTGCTGGTCGGCTTCGGGCAGTCCGGCCATGTTGGCCCGCATCTTGCGCAATTCCCGGTAGCCTATGCCAAGACTGTCCTGCATCTTGAGCAGGTTGTCCCCGAAGGCGGCAAGGTTTGCGAGGTCTTCGTCCACCGTGCGGCGGCTCATTCCCAGAGCCTTGCAGTAGTCATCCCAGGTCTTGATCGTGACGATGGTTCCCCCGGCATCGCGGACGCGCGCTCCCCGGTAGCTCTTGCTTTCTTTGACATGTGCCAGCCGGGCGAGCATGGACGTGCGGGAAACAGTTTCGATGAACTGGGACTGCTGGAGCGCCCCGCGGGTTTCGATGACAATGCTGGTGGCGTCAAACTCCGCGTCGGTCACGGTCACGGCCTGACCGCGCAGGGTGGCGACGGCCTGTTCCGTTTCGATGTCCAGGGGCACGGGGGATTGCGTCGTTTCCCACCCGCAGGCCAGATCAAGATCGGCGGCGCCCATCGCGGCGCATTTCTTCAGCAGGGGAATCAGACACCGCTTGCTGACCGTTTCCGGTATGAGTCTCAGAGGATCTTCCCCTTGCCGGAGCAGCTTGCTGGTATAGCGGGCGCAGACCTTGAGCTGTGCGCTTTTTTTGTGATCTTCCCATGCCGCCCGGTCTTCCTGTCCCAGGCTCGACACGATTTCCTGAAAGAGCTCCTCAAGACGCCGAGGCAGGGGCAGACTTTCCAAGTTGTTTTCCATTGTCGTCTCCTATCGGCCCAGCTGGCGGGCCTGCGCGTTGACGCGGGCATCAAAGGCTTCCGCCCTGTCGCGCCATTCGTTCATAAAGAGATTGTAGACTCGCATGAGTGCCACGGGCTTGGTGGTGAGCGCCCATTGACCGCCGGGCAGCTTCTGCACCCATCCGGCCTTTTCGAGCGCGCCGAGGTCGCGGCAGATGTTGACTTCGCTTTCCCCGAGCTGGCGGGCGATGCTCTTGTTGCTCATGCCGTCCAGCACATGGGAGAACAGCAGTTCCACCACGGCAAGACAGCGCTCCACCTGGCTACGCCCGGCCATATCCGGCGGCCTCCCGCGCTTTTTCGACCTCGGACCGGAAATAGCGCCGCTGTTCGCGCACGGCCCGGGCCACGGCCTGCTTGTAGTTCCGGCCCCACACGATGAACATGCGCTGGATTCCGCAGATTACGGAGCAGGATGCAAAGTGACCGGATTCGTTGAGCTTGATATTCTCCACAGTTGGGTAGGTTCCCAAGATGACCCAGCCGCCGATCCGCCGAAGAGCCATAAGCAAGGCTTCGGCCTCGTTCTCGTCCAGAACGTCCGCGATAAAGCCGCCGATATCCGGGCCGAAAATCTTTCCCAGCTCTTCTTCGTACATGCCATCCAGCCGGTCGCCCAGCGCCTCCCAGCTCTCCTCAAGGTGGGTTGTCGCGGGCGCGGCATGAAGAGGCAGCACATGTTCAATATAAATGTCGTTTTGGAACAGAATGTCTCCGAGGTCGCGGCAGTCTTTAGTGGTCAGGACTTCCGAGGGGCGATGCTTCGGGGCCGTGGTGGCGCGACGGTTCCAGCCCTGGATTGCCTGAACAGCGTCGGAGCATTCTGGCCCCTGTGCGCCGCAGTTCCCGCAGGTGACGCGGAAAATGGCAGGCCCCTGGAGCGGGGTGCGTCTGGTGACGGTCTGCACGTTCAGGTTGCAAAACGGGCAGTGGGAGATAGCCCAGGCATGGATGTCATTGTTCGATGTGGTCATGGTCAGTTCCTCCTTTCGGCGCGGCGCAGTGTCTCCAGCAGCCGTTTCCAGCTTCTTACGGCCCCGCTGCCGGTCATCATGCGCGGCCCGCAGGCCTGGCAGTCGGGGCAAATCATAAAATGGCACTGCGGGCGGTTCAGCTCCCGCACGGTGCACAGCACCGCCCCGTCGTGGTGGCAGAATGGGCAGCGCATTTTCCGGGATGGTTCCATGTCAGCACTCCCCGTGCAGCCAGCGGGAAACGTCAAAGTCGCGAAACGTCCAGATGGTCCCGATCCGGCTCATGACACGGACGGGCAGGCCCAGCCTTGCGGCAACGCCCAGCTCGGCATCCAGCCCCCGGCTTTCGTACATGCCGGGGATGTTGAGGACGACAACGGCCTTGCAGGCGTGGAGCATGGCCAGACATTCCTCTTCCCACCCGGCATAGTCCCCGGCCAGCGTCCGGCCGTCTGCGATGGCATGACCCATGACGACGGGGGACAGGACGGGGGAGCCCAGAGACTTGAGATGGGCGGCCGCCCGGGCATGTTCAGCGGCTCTGAACGCATGGATCTTTTTTGCCTCTTCGGGGGAGCAGTGCTCCGGGGCGCTGTACGGCCCGGCAAGGTAAATCAGAGGGCGATCTTGACTGCGGGGGCTGTCCTGTGTATTCGGAACAGGCGCGGAGTCGTCTCCCGCGCATTTCTCGGTGCCCTCGCAGTGTCCGCTGCGGGGGCTTTTTTGTTGCCCCCGTTTGCTCCGAGCAGCGCGTCAATGGGAAGGCCGGCGCAGGCGGGACAGATAGCGGGGCCGAAGGGCAGCTTTCCCATTCTGCCGCCGCCGACGTGACGCCCGCAGAAGCCGCAAACATTGCGTTTGACAATGAGCATTTTCATGGCGTTGCATCCTAAACGGTTTGCTGTTCAACGGTGCCGTCCTTCAATCCCAGCAGCACGGCGGCGCGGTGGCTTTCGCCGCGGGTGCCGCGGATGCGGCCGCCCAGCAGGTCATAGACCACGGACGGGCGCAGGCCGTTGGAGCGGGCCAGATCGGCAATGCTGCGGCCTTCGCGCTCAAGATCGCGCTTGATTTCTTCGGCGGTACGGATGGTTTCCATTTTTCCTCTCCTTTTCAGAAGAACTGTTTTTTGGTAAGGGCGGTGCAATGTCGTTACACGGAATGGAGGGGGCAGTGGTCGCACGCCGGGTCATTGGCCATGCGGAAACGCAGGCGGCAGGGGCCATACGGTTCCACCCCACCATCCTTCGTGCGGCGCAGGGTGATGCTGTCGGGCAGAAAGGAAAAGCGGCAGACACACGGCAGCTGCTCCAGATCCCGCAGCAGCTTTTGCAGGGAGGCGGCGCCGGTAGCCGTGTGGTGCAGGGTCACGATGTCGGAGGAAAAGGTCAGGTCGTCCCCTTCCTGCATGATCCTACCGTCGTCCATGGTTGCGGAATCAACGCCGGGCAGGGACAGCAGGCACGGCAGAGGGCGGTTGGGCCGGGGGATGGCCGGGGAGATCGTCTTTTTTCGGGGCATGGTCTTCTCCTTTGTGCATGGCCGGGAACGGCCTTTTTTTGGGTCTTTCGTTTCGTTGGTTTTCGTGGGGATTCGTCGGGGTTCGTGGGGAAAAGGTAACTATATAGTGACCAATAGTCAATATGCTTGGAGAGATTTTGGTGACTATTTCAAAAAGACTTTTAGAAGAACGTAAACGCCTGAAAATGAATCAAACAGATTTTGCCGAGAAGGCAGGAACGACCAAAAAAAGCCAGATTGAATATGAAAAAGAACGGCTGCCCGCGTTTGCCGCCTATCTAGCGGCCATAGCAGAGGCGGGCGTAGACGTGCAGTACGTTCTGACCGGCCGGCGCAGTGGCGACCCCGTCCTGACGCCGGAAGAAAAGGAGATGCTGGCGGCATGGAAGAATGCGCCGGAAGCGGTGCGTGCGGCGGCCAGGGCCGCCCTGCTGGCGGGATCAGAAACAAAAAATTCTGGACGCCGGATTGTTGGCGGCAACGTGCACACGGAACCGGGCGGAAAGACCGTCATTGCCGAGAACATTCACAACTTGAAAATGTGACCGGAACGCGGAAGAATGGGGGAATCTCTCACATAAAGGAGTCTTGCGCATGAAACTGTTAGTGCTGGCACTCGGGGCGGCATGTCTGCTTTCCGCATGGCCACAGGACGGACTGGCCGCCGGGAACACAACGAACGACAGCTTCAACAAAGCAAAGAAAATGCTGGAGCGCCAAGTCTACATGGATCATCGTCAGACGATCTACTGCGGAGCCGCTTTTGACGA
Organism: uncultured Desulfovibrio sp.; assembly: GCA_945871415.1. Classification (GTDB taxonomy): domain Bacteria; phylum Desulfobacterota; class Desulfovibrionia; order Desulfovibrionales; family Desulfovibrionaceae; genus Desulfovibrio. Next base: position 3,604 of record CAMBWG010000005.1, on the reverse strand, counting down.
GAGCAAGCGCATTGAATTGCCCCAGGGCTTCGTCACGGAAAAGCATCAGAAGCGCGCACTCAAAGTCGAGTGGGAACACGCCGTTCCGGCGGAAAACTTCGGGCGGATTTTTGAGGCATGGCGCGAGGGTGATCCGCAGTGCGTGAGCAAGGGAAAGCCTTTCAAGGGCCGCAGATGCGCGGAAAAGGTAGATATGGAGTACAGGTACATGCAGGCGGACATGTACAATCTTTTTCCGGCTATCGGCGCGGTAAATGCGGCGCGAAGCAACAAACAATATTCCGAGCTTCCCGGTTCGCCGTCCGCGTTCGGGAGCTGTGAGGCCAGAATTGACGGCAACAGGTTTGAACCACCGGCGCGCGCGAAAGGGCAGGTGGCGCGTGCGGCCCTGTATATGGCTGACAGCTACCCAAAGTATCGCCTGAGCCGACAGCAGCGTCAGCTTTTTGAGGCATGGGACAGGAAGTTCCCGGTGGATCGCTGGGAGTGCACGCGAACGCGGCGTATTGAGCAGCTACAGGGGAATGAGAATCTTCGCGTCAAGGAGGCCTGTCAGGCGTCGGGCCTGTGGGACTAGCTGAAAAAACTGGCAACGTTGCCGAAAAATTTTCGGCAATGAAAAGGCGTAACTTGTTATTTCAACAGGTTACGCCTTTTGCTATTTCAAAAACCGGCAACCGTTGCCAATTTTTGTCTCCCGTTTTGCTGTTTTTTCGTCTCCTGTGAGTTCATGGTTGTGATGCCTGGCATGGATCGGCGGTAGCGTATCCTGTTGCGGGCGGCCCTTTTGGGGGCCGCCCTTCCGTTTCAGTAGTTGCCGGGCCACGGAGGAACAGTCGCCATGTCTGATTTGTACGGTATCCCCAGCCAGCAGCTGCTGAATCAGCTGGAACGTCACGAGGGCTTCCGGGCCCGTCCCTACCTCTGTACTGCCGGAGCCTGCACCATCGGCTACGGCACGAACCTTGACGCGCATCCGCAGTATATCGACGACCCCGAGCTGCGGCGGCAGGTCATGGTCGGCAAGCTGCGCGGTTCGCACCTCATGGCGGCCCTGTTGCAGCAGGGTGTGAGCTGGGACAGGGAGCGGGCGCGTGCCGCCCTGCTGGATGAAGTGATCGCCTGCCGGGAATCGCTCTTTTTGCGCTGTCCTCAGTTCCGGCGGCTGGCTGAATCCGGCGATATTGCCCGGGCCGAGGCCCTGTTGAACATGGCCTTCAATCTGGGGGTGGACGGCCTGCTGAAGTTTCGCGCCACGCTGGGCCTCATTGACAGTGCCATGAACGGGGGGAGCTGGCTGCTGGTGGAAGGCGGCCTGCGTAACTCGCGCTGGTGGTCGCAGGTGGGCCGCCGGGCGGTTGAGCTGGGCAGGCAGTTTGTCACGGGCGAATATGCGGAGGACTTCTGATGAGCACTCACGGCGTGCGCGCGGCCATGCGCGACACTCTGACCGGCCCCAACGGGCAGTGGTCGGCCATGCGGGTGGCAAGCCTGCTGGTGACTGCCGTGGTGCTGTGCATGTGGGTGGGCTTCTGTCTGTATGAAGGGCGGCTGATACCGCTTACCTGGCAGGATGTGACCATCATCGGCGGCGCGCAGGGCGCAAAGGCCCTGCAATCCCGCTTTGAGTGGGGCGGGAGCGGCGTCTGGGGCCGCGGCGCGGGGAATCCCTGGGACGGGGAAGGGCTGTAATGACGGAGCAGGAAAAAAAACGTTTCTGCGACTGGCTGTGTGAACACCCCGATGCAACTCTGGCGGATGCTGTCCAACAGGCGGGAAACACTGCTTCCCCTATGGAGATCACAGCTAATTTCCTGGCAGTCAATGCCATTGAGGGGAAAAGCAGGGAGGACCTGAAACAGGTCTTTAATCGGGCTTTCGACGACGTGATTCACGGGCAGGCGCTTCTTGATCTGATGTGCACGCTGGTGAGGCTCTATCGTGAGCGCGAAGCCGCGGGAGATGCGGAGAAGGGGGGATAAGGTGGAAGTTTTTCGTGGCAATATTACCGGCATCACCTGGGATGCCGGCACGATGCTCATTGCGCTGCCCTTTTCGCGAGAGGAAAGCCGATTTTGTCTCCAATTGGGGCCCTCTCTTTTTGGAGAGTTTGAGGTTGAGACGGGAGTGTGGTGCTTTAATTCCGCGGACAGCGGGGACATTCTCGCGAACGCCTGCACGCTGGCCAGGTTGACGGGGGTGTCTGAGGAGCCCAGGTATCCCGTGCTTTCCCCCAGAAACGCCCCCGTTCACCGTCAGGCGGCGGAAGCGGCGGTGTTTACGAAAGGTTTTCGCAGGCGCTGAACGAGAACAGCCACGCCGAACTTCCGTCGCTGGATTTTAGCGCGGGTCATGGCATGTGTCGGGATGCAGCGGATCTAGCCCCGCCATCACCAATCCCGCCGCAGTGATGCGGAAATAGTCCCTGAGACGAACCTCTTCCTCATCTGAAACCTCCGTTGCTCCAATGACATAACCGAACTCCTGAAGGGCGTGCAGGTTGACGAGTAGCCTAGCGATCCGTTCCTGCATGGTCCCTTCCCCAGCCGCTTCCAGAAGTGCGGGGAGTTTGGTCGGCACTCTCTGGGGATAGGTTGAAGCCACGGTCCTCAAGATGAAAAGTTGAAAATTCTTGTCGATCATTTTTCCGGCTCCTGTGGTTGTGCCCCTTGATGGCAGTTTTGAGATGTGACCGCCATCCTGCCACAGAGAGCCGGAATCATCAAACGGGGCTCCTCATGCTGCTGGGCATTCTGCACTACATACCGGAGATTCTGAGCCGGTGGCCGGGGAAAATTCTGCTGCTGGGGCTGGCCTGCGCCGCCGCGTTTGCTTTTGGCTGGGTTCGGGGCGCGGCCAGCGAACAGGCCCGCACGGAACTTGCCGAGACGCGCCTTGCCCGGACGCAGGAGGAACTGGCGCAGAGCCGCAGGCAGGCGGAAGACCTGGCCGCGGCGCTGGAAGGCAGCCGGGCCAACAGCGCGGACATCATGACCCGGCTGATACAGGCGGAACGGCTTGCGGCGCGCCCGGCGCAGCAGAGCCGGAGCGAAAACGACGGGCCAAAGGATGCCGCCTTTACCGATGCGATCAATGCTTTTTAGCCTGGCCTGCGCGCTGCTGCTTTCCGGCTGTGCCGACGTGCGGCAGGAGTCGCGGCTTGTGCCCGTGCCGCGGCCTCAGCGGCCTGATTTTGTTCGATTTGAGGACGGCGATTTTCTGCAATGCAGCGAGGCTGCCAGACGCCGATTGCTGCAACGGCATGCACAGCATGTCTGGTACATGAAAGAATGCGAAGCGGCCCTGGAGGCCTGGGAAAAACAGGTAAAAGTAAAATGACCATTGAAGTGTCCGTACAATCGTTGCTCGCTATCGGGCTCCCTACTCTGGTTGCTCTGGGGGGGAGCCTGTGGGGCGTGTTGTGGTGGGCGGCGCGGCACTACTTCTGCCTGCGCTCCCAGTTCGAGGCCGCGCAGGACAGTATGCAGGCCCAGCATCATCAGCATGTGGAGCGGCTGGCAAGTCTTGAAGCGCGGATGGACAAGCTCCACACCAACGAACAGATGGAAGGGCTGCGCGGGGACATCCGTGCGCTCTCGGCCCA
>CAMBWG010000004.1 GCA_945871415.1 uncultured Desulfovibrio sp. | reverse complement strand
GCGCTGTGCCGCCGCCTCGCGTTTCACCTTTTTCAAAGGTGAAACGCTCTAAAACGCCATCCGCAGGCACCTCTGATAGGCCCCGAGACGCTTCTGCTGGCGATGCGTATGCTGCAGGCTGGCCCGCACAATATCACGGGCGTCGCGCGCGGTCCGCATCAAGCTCTTTTGCAGCTCGGAAAGTTCATTCAGCTTATGCCGATAGAGCTCCACAGGCACGGCCGTGCGCAGGTTCCAGGCATCCTGCATCAGCTGCGCCCGATCGGCGTGCAGTTCAGCGGCAAGTTCGTAATCTCTGGCAGCCAGGGCGCGCATTTCGCGCCGGGCAGTATCAAGAGCGCGATCCAGCAATTCCAGTGCCTGATTCATGGCAACCTCCCTACTTCGCGGCCTCGGCCAGTTCCGCATGCAGCGTGCGGCAGATCTCCCGCCATTCTTCGCACAGGGGCTGGAAGTCGTATTCCAGCATGTCGGCCAGCAGAATCCAGTCCTCGTTGCCGAGCACGTCGGTCATTTCAGAAAGCATTTCGGAAAGCTTTTCCGTCTTGGCCTTATATCCCTCGGGAACCTGCGGAGCATAGTCGCTGCACAGCATGTCAATCATGTTGAGAAAATCGCTCGTCACATCCAGCAGACGCTGGAAAAGATCCAGCGCCTCGCTGTCCGCGGCTTCACGGAACAGCCGGGCGACTTCTCTGGAGGCTCCGGCCATCATGCTGGCAACCTTTTCCATCTCCGCGGAAATGGACAGGGCCATCTGACCGGCAGGCACCGAACGCACCTCCACGGACGAAAGAGAAGCGCTGTCCATATCTTCCGCCTGATGCGGATAAATCTCCGAAAAGGCTTCGCCGTTTACCAGAACATCGGTAATGACACGCTCCTTCATTTCCTCGGAATTCAGGATCATCTTCAGGATTTCTTCCAGATTCGCGAAGTCGGAAACAGACTTGTCGCAGGTGCGACCGTCGATAACTATCATGATTCCTCCCTACCCCCCGGCAACGCCGCGCGGCACTCTTTCTGCTTTAGACGGGCGGCTGTTTTTTCCGCTCCGCAAAATTTATAAAAAATATGCAAATATTGTTCCACAAATAAAGAAAAAGAACATACAAAAAAATACGAAAATCTCAACAAAAAGCCTTCCCCACCGGACTCCGGACAGAAGGCTTTTCCCTGAAATCAACAATCCCTGAGCGGTTCCCCTCCCAGGCGTTTTGTCCTTGAAAAGGGCAAACGCGAGGCGGCGGCAGAGCGCCGCCCGGCCCAAGGTGAGCGGAAAAACAGGCTTTTTCCGCGAAACGACAGGCCGTATGCTTTGAAACGCACAGCGTTTCAAACTAAAATGCTCTAAAGACGGACACGCACGCAGTCGCGTCCCGCGTCCTTGGCCTGATACAGCGAAGTGTCCGCCTGATGCAGAAGATCATCGCCGGAAAGCGCTTCACCGGCTTCACGCACGGCCACGCCGATGCTCACGGTCAGCACCCCCGGGGGGTTGCCGGGGTGAGAAATGGCCAGGGCCCTTACGCTCCGGCGGATATCCTCGGCAATTTCCACAGCGCGATAGACGTCGTCATCCAGAAGAAGCACACAGAATTCCTCGCCGCCGTAACGGAAAAAGCGGCCGCTCCCGGCCACGACGCGCGCGCCTTCCTGCGCCACCAGCCGCAGGGCCTCATCCCCCTTCTGATGGCCCAGCGTATCATTATAGGCCTTGAAATTGTCCACATCCAGAAGAAAAACGGCCAGCGCGCGCTCCTGCGCCACCTCGGCCAGCGCCGCATCCAGGCTGCGTCGGTTAGGCACGCCGCAGAGCTCATCCATAAAACTCATCTGCCGGAATTCGCTGCACTCTTCCGCCAGATTACGGGAATGCGCCTTCATGCCGGCAATAAGATTCTTCAGACGGGGCAGCATGCCGAAAAGGGCGTCCAGTTCACGAATTTTACTCGGAGGAATGCTTTCGCAGTCGCCGCTGGCCTCCAGACGCCGCAGCTGCTGCGACGCAAGAGATATAGGGAAGATAACCTTACGCATAAAAATCAGAAAGCAGAGCAGCGAGGAGAGCGATATGCCCACAATGGCGATCTTGATGACCAGCTCCATGTGCATGCGCTCGGTTTCCATGGTTTCCATGGATCTTCTGATGGCAAGGCTGTTGGCGGTCTCAAAGCGGGAAAACCAGTCGCGCAGACGAAAATCTATGGCGTCGCTCAGATTATAGACAGCCACCTGCGCCTGATGATGGCGCTGCCAGACAAGCTCCAGCGATTCGATATTCCGCGTCAGGTCCTGGCAGATATTGGTCTTTTTCAGCGAGGACTCCCGGCAGTAGAGCAGAGGAGCCTGAAGACTGACCAGAGCCTGCCGGAGATGTTCTTTTTCCGTATCCGGGTCCGGTGCATCATAGGGACTGGACGACAGAATCCCGGGAAGGGTGAACACCCTGCCCGAAACAACGGCCAGACGGTTCACCCGCCGCTCAAGACGGGCAACGACAAAGGCCAGCTCGGCCTTGTGCCGGCTGGCCGTGCGCTTGGCGCGCTCCAGTTCGTCCAGAAGCCCCCGCAGCGCGGTCGTTTCCGAGCTGGAAAGCGTGCTGTCCACAAAAGTTCCGTCAAGCTGCTGACGCGCATCCGCCAGCGCCTTGCGGCATAAATCCATATTATCCGAAAGCCGGACGCTGAGAACGGCGCGTCGCAGGACCTGCACACGATTCTGCAGGGGATGGCGCGCCTGATAGTCGGGAAGGTAATCTTCACTGATGCGCAGAGCGGCCGAATCCAGCCGGTGCAGGCCGTTGACAAGCAGGCCAAAGGCTGCGCCCACAAGAAGAAAGACCGGCAGGCTCAGGAGAAAGCAGTACCAGTAGACTCCCATCTTCCGGGGTTTTGCAGGAGAAGAATCAACAGCCGCTGGACCCGGCATGACCGCTCCAGAAAGAGAAAAAAGTTAGCCTCCGATGCCTACCATATGTTTGGCGGCCACGGCGGCGCCCTGACGGGCGGCGAGCAATTCCGCGCCTACGGGCTTGAGCCGGCAGGCATTGCTAATGGTACGCGCAATGCAGCCGTCGTCAAGGCCGGGCGTCCGCAGCATGCCCCTCAGAGCATATTCCCTGTCTGCAAAAAGGCAGGTGCGCACGTTGCCGTCGCTTGTAAGACGCAGCCGGTTGCAGGACGCGCAAAAATGGTTGCTCAACGGCGAAATGAAGCCCAGACGTCCCTTGCCGCCCACGATACGGAACATGCGGGCCGGTCCGCTGGTCTCGCTGCCCGCGTCATCAGGCAGCAGCCGCACAAGCCGCTCGGCATCGGCGCGGATCTGATCGGCAGGCCAGAAATGCTGCTCGTCCCAGCGCGTACCGCTGCCCATGGGCATGAATTCAATAAAGCGCACATCCACGGGCAAGGTCTTTGCGGCGTGCACAAAATCGTCCAGCTGCCCGTCATTGACGCCGCGCAGAGCCACGGCGTTAATCTTTACCCGCAGCCCGGCAACCAGCAGCCCGTCCACCGCCGCCAGCACGGACGGCAGCAGATCGTGCCCGGTCACCCGCGCGAAGGTGGCCCGATCGAAGCTGTCCAGAGAGATATTGACCACGCTCACGCCCACGCGGCGCAGCAGCGGAATATGAGGCTCAAGCAGCGTGGCGTTGGTCGTCAGCCGCAGATCCAGGTCATCATGACGGCTATGCAGCATGGCCAGAAAATCGTCGCAGCCCTTGCGCGCAAAGGGTTCTCCTCCCGTCAGCCGGACCTTGCGCACGCCCATGCCGTGCACAATGCGCACGACCCGGGCCATTTCCTCATAGCGCAGGATATTTTCATGCGGAATGAAATCGCGCTGCTCCACGCTGCGGCAGTACAGGCAATGCAGATTACAGCGATCCGTCACCGACAGGCGCAGATAGCGCACATTACGTCCGTGGGCGTCATGCAGCGGGGACAGGGAGACGGTGTTGCCAAGAGAAGGGAATGGATTTACAGATGTCGCCATGAAGTACCTGCTTACCTGTTCAGCCGTGGCCGCCTGTCTGGGGATTCCCGTCATGCTGTACGCGTGGGACGGCTTCGACGCCGCCACAGCGGATCTCGTGGAAGTAACGCCTGATGCGCTGCCGTCCGGGGGAGACACCATTGATGTTCGGGACTATGCCACAGACACGGTGCAGACCTGTCTGGTGGAAAACGTGACCCGCAACGCCCGCACCGTGGAATTGTCCGTTCGCACGCCGGACGGACAGTGGCGGACGCTGGTCATGGAGGGAAGATAGCACGCATGACCGAAAAAGGGAACGCTCCGCCGGGCCTTCCCTGTCTTGTGAAAAAACGCCTTGCGACACTGCCGCAAGGCGTTTTCAATGTCCGGGAAACATCCTCCCGAAAACGATTTCTTTCCAGAGCGTCTTGCCTTTGAAAAAGGCAAAAATGCGAGGTTGCGGCACAGCGCCGCCCGGCCCGAAGTCAGCGGAAAAACCGCGTTTTTCCGCGAAACGACAGGCCGTATGATTTGAAACGCACAGCGTTTCAAACTGAAAATGCTCTAAGGATCAGGCGTTGCCGCCGTCGCGCTCATAGCCGGGCAGAAGCACGCTGGCGGCCTGACTCTGGCCCTGCCCCTTGGGGCACTGGCCCTGCAAATGGCAAATTTCACAGCCCCCCTTGAAGGGGAAGTGGGTGACGACGGCAAAGCGGCGGTCCAGCGTGGCCGCACCTTCCTTATAATGCAGGCCCAGCTCGGCCAGCGCCGCCTTGAGGGCCTCGGTGGGCCGGGGGGCGGGAGCGCAGCCCGCGTCCTCCACCTGGGGCAGGAGCTCGCGCACGGCCGCCATGCACAGGAACTGGGCAAGGTTGTTGTCCTGCCAGCCGTCGGACGGTGACTTTTCCCATGCGGCATCAACCTGCTGTTCCACGGCCTCGGGCAGCCAGACCGCAAGATAGGAGATGGCCCCGGTGGCAATCTCCCGCACTTCGAGCCGGGGCAGCCATTCGCCCCACAGTTTGATGAGGCGCTCCAGCGTCGCGCCGCCCAGGCGGCTTTCCTGGCTCATGACCATAAAGCCTTCCATATCAAAATAGGGCACAACCTCATGTTTGGTAATGCGGGTATCGCTCACGCTCGTCTCCTTCCTGTTCGGCGTCCCAATGCCGGATTCTGTGCGCAGTATTGTAGTCACGGCCGCGGCCGCGTCAAGGGCGCTCGCGAAAGCTTTACTTCATGCCGCGTCTTTTTTACCATTTGCCGGATTCCCGCCGCTTCGAGTATACGGGAAAATATGTTACAGGAGCCCACATGAATCCCCTCCGTCATCCCAACAAAATCCGCTACCGCTACAGCATCGACAAAGACGCCCGCCTGCATACGGCCCACGGTGTCTGGGGCGGCATCAATCCCCAGGGAGAAATAGAGCTTAATTTCTATCATGAAAGCGACGCCCTGCCGCAATCCACGGAATGTCTGGTCTCCCCCGACGGCTCTCTGGGGCCGGAGAACCTGCCCGAGGGCTTCGAGCAGCGCGACATCATCCGTCATATTCATTCCCGGGTACTGCTGAACTATGAAACGGCCCGCGCCGTCCTGGAATGGCTGGAAGATCGGGTGGCGACGCTGGAAATGGAGGACGGAGAAGCCCCGCTCTTCTCCGGGCACTCGGGACGCGAGCAGTAAAGCATGCGGGAACGTAGCTATCATATCATAACCTTCGGCTGCCAGATGAACGTGCACGACTCTCAGTGGCTGGGACGCGTGCTGCAACGACGGGGCTTTACCGAAGGCTCTCTGGAAGAGGCGCAGGTCGTCGTCGTCAACACCTGTTCCGTACGGGAAAAGCCGGAGCAGAAGGTCATGAGCGCTCTCGGGCGTATCCGGCAGGCCTCGGGCAATAATCCCGATGTGCTGGTTGTCGTCACCGGCTGCGTGGCGCAGCAGCTGGGCGAAGAGCTCTTCCGTCAGCCGCAGGTGCGGCTTGTGGCCGGCAGCGATGGTATCGCCTCCGCGCCGGAAGCCATCGAACGTCTGCTGGAGGAACCGGATCGCAAGCTGTCGCTGCTGGACTTCACCTCCTGCTACGAAGAACGGGAAGAAGGCGTGCGCGCTCCTTCCGGCCCCGTCGCCTACGTCAACATCATGCAGGGCTGCGACAACTTCTGCGCCTACTGCATTGTGCCCTATACGCGCGGACGCCAGAAATCGCGCCTGACGGCGGCCGTTCTGGACGACTGCCGCAAGGCGCTGGAAGACGGCGCGCGCGAAATATGCCTGCTGGGGCAGAACGTCAATGCCTTCGGCAGAGACAAACACGGCGACGGCGTCAGCTTTGCCGCTCTGCTGCGGCAGGTGGCGGCGCTTCCGGGCCTGCTCCGTCTGCGCTATGTGACGCCGCATCCCAAGGACATGGGACCGGAGGACGTGGCCCTGTTCGGGGAACTGCCCAACCTCTGCCCGCGTCTGCATCTGCCGCTGCAGGCCGGTTCCGATGCCGTGCTGACCCGCATGGGGCGCAAATACGACGCGGCCCGTTATAGTGAACTGACGGACGCTCTGCGCGCCGCCAGACCGGACATAGCCCTGTCCACGGATCTTATTGTGGGCTTTCCCGGCGAAAGCGAGGAAGATTTCCAGCAGACGCTGGCGCTCATGCGCCGCTGCGGCTTCATGTCCAGCTTTTCCTTCTGCTACTCGGATCGCCCCGGCACACGGGCCTCGCGCTTTCTCGACAAGATTGCGCCCGACGTGCAGCAGGATCGTCTGCTGCGTTTACAGGCGCTTCAGGAAGAACTGGGGCAGGCATGGCTTGACGCGCGCATCGGGCGGGAAACCGACGTGCTCATCGACGGGGAAAGCCGCCGCGACGGCGGCAACGACGGTCTGCGGAGCTGGCAGGGGCGCGATCCCTACGGGGCGCTGGTGCATGTCGGTCTGCCGTCCGCCGACGGAGACATGACGGGCCGCATGGTGCGCGTCCGCCTTACCGAAGCCAAAAAACACAGCCTTCTGGGGCAACAGGCAGGGGCGTCATGGTAGAAATGCAGGTAGACGGTCTGACTCTGGACCCGGACACCAAGGCGCCGCTCGTCATTCTGCGTTCCGCGGAAGAGGGAACCTTTCTACCGCTGCTGGTCGGCCCAATGGAAGCCATGTCGCTGACCTTCATGCTCAGCGGCGAACAGCTGCCCCGCCCCCTGACGCACGATCTGCTGCTCATGACGGTGCAGGCGCTCAAAGGCGCGGTCGTGGGTGTGGAAATCGTGGATATCCGAGACGGCGTTTACTATGCCGCTCTGCTGCTGCGGCACCGCGAAGGTCTGACCCGCGTGGACTGCCGTCCCTCGGACGCCATTGCCGTCGCCCTGCGCGCGGGCGTGCGCATCCGCGTGCATGAACGGGTACTGGAACTGGCGCAGCAGGAACGCCGTCAGCGGCATCTGCGCGCCGATGCCGCCATCGACATGCTGCGCGAGGCCGATGCCCGCCGGGAGGCCGATCGTCTGACGGACAGGCTGGCCCGCGGCAAGCCGCTTGACGAAACAACCGCCGATGCCGAAACCGCGGGATACGAAAATCTGCTGCGCTCGCTGGAGCCCGAAACAAACCGCAAAATGTGAGGCTGCCCGTGGCCGCGCCCCGTCCCATTTCCGTCATGCTCCTGAGCAGGAGCGAACGGCTCGCGTCGGTGGACAAACGAACCCTGCGCGAGGCCGGCGCCATCACCCGATGGAGCATGACTTCCGGCGTGGAGGCCGCGCGCCTGCTGGAAGGGCTCGCCTCCGGTTCCCGGCCGGAAACGCCCGACGTCATTGTCTGCCATCAGGAGCTGGAAGACATGGACGGCGAGCAGTTCTGCGCCATGCTCCGCCTACATCCCCGTCTGGTGTCGCAACCGGTTCTTCTGCTGCTGGCCAACGATGACGAAGCCCAGCAGATGGCCGCTCTCGGCTGCGGCGCCAGCGCCCTCCTTTCGCGTCCCTATTCGGTGGAGACGCTTCGCCGTCAGCTCCTCTCTCTGACCGCCTATGCCGCCCATGAGCGCCAGTTGCAGAAGGCCGCGGCCAATACCGACGCCAGCGCCTTCAATGAGGCCCTGGCGTCCTATGCCATGCTGCTCAAACCGGCGCGCCAGCCCGAAGACTATTTCAACGCCGCCCTGCGCTGTCTGGAGGCCGGGCAGTGGAATACGGCCATTGCCGCCTTTCAGCGGGCTCTGCGGGCGGAACATATCAAGGGCGAAGCCGAACTGGGCATCGCGGCCGCCTATAAGGGCAAGGGCGACAAGGCGCGCTACCGGGCATGGCTGGCCCGGGCCGCCGACACCTTCGCCCGGGCGCGGCGCTGGCACAAGGCGCGTTCCGCCTATATGCGCCTGCTGCAGGAAAATCCGCGCGCCCGCAATCCCGTTATCGCCGCCGCCCAGCGCCTGCTGCGTCAGGGGGATGTGGAAGGAGCCGCGCAGGCGCTGGCAGCCGTCTACGACATCAGCGACGATACGACCCTTGCGGACAAGCTGGCGCAAACCTGCCTGGCTTCGGCCACGGAAGACAGCGAAGGCGACGAGAATGCCGCGCGCATTCGCGCCGAAAGCAACGAGCTGATTGCCCGGCTGGAAAATCATCTGAAAGGCGAACTCGGCGACGAAGCTCTTTCCCTGAGCAGCGAAATCCGCCGTCAGCTGGACGTGCTCGCCCGCCAGCGGGAAGAGCGCCTGCGTCAGGCCGCCGAGGAACGCCGCCGGGAAGCCGCCGCCTTCCAGCAGTGGCAGGAGCGTCAGGCGGCGCGCGAGGAGACGGGAGCGCGGGAAGGCGACGGAGTCACGCAGCCAGCTCCCGAAGCACCGTCACGACCGCCGCAGGACAGCCCGCCCCCCTCTTATCTGGAGGAAATCGAACCCCTGTCCCCGCTGCCGCAGCCCGGCACGGACGCGCAGGACGACGGCGTCTCCCGCACCCATCTCTTCAACGACATACTTTCCGTAATCCGCTGTACGTGGCAGCTGTCGCGACGCCGCAGAAAATAAAGCGTTCCAACTTTGAAAAAGATGAAACGCGAAGCGGCGACACGGCGCCGCCCGGCCCGAAGTGAGCGGAAAAACCGCGCTTTTTCCGCGAAACGACACCATAAGTTTTGAAACGCAAAATGTTTCAAACTGAAAGTGCTCTAAAAAAATACAGCAAAGCGCGGGCAAGAGGACTCGACCGCGCTTCCAAAGCGTGCTAGTTTTTTCTGACTCCAACAACATGCCCGTGCAACTGTTGGATACAACTCCCCCCCGACGCTTTCATCCGCCGCACGCAACGGAGGATGACGCCTTATATGTCCGTGGTTTTGAAGAGCAGCCCCTTCCGGGCTGGTGCCCTGCTTTCCCCGTGCCGACGGCATCAAGAACTTTCTGCTCTTCCCTTGACCTCTCGGGAGTGTCCGCTTCGGCCGACCCCCGGCAGGAATCACGTCTTTCTCGTCAGGAGGAAAATGCATGGAGTTTCTCAATTCGCTGGTCGGTGATATCAACAGCGTCCTATGGGGGGTATTCGTTCTTATTCCCCTGTTGTGCGGTACCGGCATTTTCTACACCTTCAAGCTGCGCTTCGTTCAGGTTCGTCAGTTCGGCCTTGCGGCCCGTTACCTGTTCGGCGGCGCCACCCTCTTCGGCAAGAAGGCCGACAAGACCGGCATGAGCTCCTTTCAGGCGCTGGCCACAGCCGTGGCCGCGCAGGTAGGCACGGGCAACGTCGCCGGCACGGCAACGGCACTGGTTTCCGGCGGTCCCGGCGCGCTCTTCTGGCTCTGGGTCGCCGCCTTCTTCGGCATGGCCACCATCTTTGCGGAAGCCGTGCTGGCGCAGACCTTCAAGGGCACCGACGAACACGGTCATGTGGTCGGCGGCCCCGCCTACTACATCACCAAGGGTCTGGGTCCCAAGTTCAAGCCCCTGGCCGTCTTCTTCTCCATCGCCATCATCATTGCCCTCGGCTGCATCGGCAACATGGTGCAGTCCAACTCCATTTCTCAGGGCATGCAGACCGCCTTCAGCATCCCGCTCATCGTCTCCGGCATCGCCACGGCCATTCTGGCGGGCATCGTCTTCTTCGGCGGCGTGGGCCGTCTTGCCAGCGTGACCGAGAAGATCGTTCCCTTCATGGCCGCCATCTATCTGCTGGGCGGCACCTATGTCATCCTGAGCAACGCCGGCCAGATTATCCCGGCCTTCAAGCTCATCTTTACCGCAGCCTTCAATCCGCAGGCCGTCGCGGGCGGCGCGCTCGGTCTTACCGTGGCCAAGGCCATGCAGTTCGGCGTGGCGCGCGGCCTGTTCTCCAATGAAGCCGGTATGGGCTCCACCCCGCACGCCCATGCCATCGCCAAGGTGGAACATCCCGCCGAACAGGGCCTTGTCGCCATCTTTGGTGTCTTCACCACCGTGCTGATCGTTACCTTTACCGGTATCGTCATTCTCGTTACGGGCGTGCTGGACTACCAGACCACCGGTATCGAACTCACCCAGAAGGCCTACAACCTCGGTCTTGGCAGCTTTGGCATGAGCTTTGTCGCCATCTGCCTCTTCTTCTTCGCCTACTCCACCATTATCGGCTGGTATTTCTTCGGCGAACAGAATGTGCGCTTCCTGTTCGGCGACGGCGGCCTCCTGCCCTACCGTCTCATCGTCTGCGCCTTCATCGTCGTCGGCGCGACCCTGAAGGTCGATCTCGTCTGGGCCCTGGCCGACCTCTTCAACGGCCTGATGGTTATCCCCAACCTGATCGCCCTGCTGGCGCTGCACAAGATCGTGGGCAATTCGCTTCAGGATTTTGAGCAGAAGCTGGCCCAGTTCAGGAAGTAAGGCCCCGCAGTACGACTGCCTGTACCTGGCCCCCGGCATCCCCGCCGGGGGCTTTTTTTACGCCGGGTTTCCAGAGCGTGTTGCCTTTGAAAAGGTAAAACGCGAGGCGGCGGACAGCCCCGCCCGTCCAGTCGTTTCGCGCAAAACCGTGCTTTTTCCACGAAACGCCTGGACGTATGGTTTGAATCGCACGGCATTTCAAGCTGAAAATGCTCCAAGACTCTCCGGAAGCGGTCGTTTCCATTGAAAAAAATTTTTTCCTGCCGAACGGGCATATTGAGAAAAAAAGCACAAAAAGCTATTCACATGAAATTGTTAGGATTATAAAGCCCGTCAAATTTATTAAAGAAAAAAGGCACAACGATGACTGAAAGCACAAACAACAGAAGGGTCCTTGACGCACACGGGCAAAGCCGCTACCCCGATAGAATGGCGGCATGTTCACGCCATATCCGGCATATTTCAGCAGAGAAGGAGCAGAAAGGATGTCACAGGAGCGCCTCACCACCTTGTTAACGGAACAGCGCAGCTATCTCCCTCCTCAGCACGGCAAATCGTCTGCCTGGGTATGCGGCAGCGAAGAAGCCGAAGCCCTGTACCGGGCTGCTCTGGACGACCCCAACGATTTCTGGGCCGCCCGGGCTTCGCAGCTGCTGCACTGGTTCAAGCGCTGGGACAAGGTACTGGAGGCAGACGAGGAACGGCACAAGTATCGCTGGTTCACCGGCGCCAAGCTCAACGCTTCGTTCAACTGCATCGACCGCCATCTCTTTTCCGGTCGCCGCAACAAGGCGGCGCTCATCTGGCAGGGCGAAAAGGAAATGGACGTGCGCTGCTTCACCTACCAGATGCTCTATACCGAGGTCTGCCGTGTGGCGCATGCCCTGAGTTCCCTGCGCATCCGCAAGGGGGATCGCGTGGCGCTCTACATGCCCATGATTCCCGAGCTGGTCATCGCCATGCTGGCCTGCGCGCGCATCGGCGCCATCCACACCACCATCTTTTCCGGCTATGCCGAAGGCGGCGTGCGCAGCCGTATCCAGGGCGCCAAGGCCAAGGTCGTCATTACGGCCGACGCCGCCGTCCGCGCGGGCAAGCTCAAGCCCCTCAAGGCCAATCTTGACCCCATTCTGGAAAAGTGCCCCTCCGTGGCGCATGTGGTCGTGGTGAATCACGCCGATCTCTACGACGTGAAGATGACGCCCAACCGCGATATCTGGTGGCATGATCTTATCGAAGACTTCACTCTCGACGTGGACTTCCCCTGCGAAAGCATGGACGCCAACGACCCTCTGTTTCTGCTCCACACCAGCGGCAGCACCGGCAAGCCTACGGGCATCATGCACTCCACCGGCGGTTATCTGACCTATGCCGCCCATACGACGCAGTGGATCTTCGACATGCGCGACGACGACGTGCACTGGTGCACCGCCGACATCGGCTGGATCACCGGGCACACCTACGGCGTCTACGGTCCGCTGGCGCTGGGAGCGACGACCATGATGTTCGAGGGCGTTCCCAACTGGCCCAAGCCCGCCCGCTACTGGCGCATGGTGGAAAAATTCCGCGTCAACATTCTCTACACCGCCCCCACGGTCATCCGTTCGCTCATGCGCATGGGCGAAGCCTGGACGGAACGCTACGACCTCGGTACGCTGCGCATCCTCGGCAGCGTGGGCGAACCCATGAATCCCGAGGCCTGGCACTGGTATCACCGGAATATCGGCGGCAGCGAACTGCCCATCGTGGACACGTGGTGGCAGACCGAAACCGGCGGGGCCATGATCTCTCCCTTCCCCTACGCGACCAAGCTCAAGCCCGGTTCCGTCACCAAGCCCCTGCCCGGCGTGGATGCCGCCGTGCTGCGCGACGGTCAGACCCCGGACATGGATACCAGCGAAGGGCGCCGCTCCGGCCACCTTGTCATCCGCAAGCCGTGGCCCGGCATGATGCTCGGCGTCTATAACGACGAGGAAAAGTATCAGTCCTACTTCCAGCGCTTCGGCTGCTACGAATCGGGCGACGGCGCGGAAGTCGACGAGGACGGCTACTTCTGGATTCTGGGCCGTATCGACGACTCCATCAACGTGTCCGGGCACCGTTTGTCCACGGCCGAAATCGAGGCCGTTCTGGCTTCCTGCCCTGAAGTTGCCGAAGCGGCCGTGGTGCCCATGCCTCATGCGCTCAAGGGCGAAGGTATCTATGCCTATGTCGTCACCCGCGACGAAGTGCCGTGGAGCGAAGACGTCCGCAAAAAGCTGCGGGATACCGTGCGCCGCGATATCGGCGCGCTGGCCTCGCCCGAATACATCCAGTTTGCCGAAGCCCTGCCCAAGACCTGTTCCGGCAAGGTCATCCGGCGCATGCTGCGCAAGATTGCGGGCGGCACCTACGACGACCTCGGCGACACCACCGCCCTGGCCAAGCCCGAAGTGCTCAAGCCCATTATCTTCGGCCATCAGAATCTGATGCTGGGTCAGCATGAAACAGCGTCGGCCGCGGCAGAGGATCACGGGCAGGAAAAGGATTCCACTGCGGACAAGCAGGGCTAGAGTACTCTGCCTTTGAAAAAGACAAAACGGCAGGCCGTATGGTTTGAAACGCGAAGCGTTTCAAACTGAACATGTTCCAAAGGCCGCTCTTCCTCCTCTTGTCGGGCGCGCGCCGGCTTAATCCCGACAGCGCGCGTCCGAGCCCTGCAACGCCGACCTCCACAGTGGTTCGCGGGGGAAGGATGTTCCTTCCCCCGCATTTTTTACTTCGACAGGTCTGAAGACGAAAGCAGAGGCCCATGCTTAACGCATGGGCCTCTGCCTTCAAAGAGATACTGGAGCATTTTCAGTTTGAAATGCTTCGCATTTCAAACCATACGGCCTGTCGTTTCGCGGGAAAGGCGAGCTTTTCCGCTCACTTTTGGCCGGACGGCGCTATGCCGCCGCCTCGCATTTCATCTTTTTCAAAAAAGCTCCAGGCGCATGGACAAAGGAATGCCCCTACCCGGCAATCTCCCCAATATGCGGCTGCGTTTGCCCTGCAGGAAGAGGCAGCGCCCGGCGATACACAGTACAGCCGATCCAGCCGTAATTTTTTTCTCCGTCTACAGGAATTTCAGCCGCGCGGACATACAGACCGCTCTTTTCCACAACATCTTGCAACTCTTTCGTAAAAACTGCCGAATGCTCGCCCTGAGCTTTGGCAATGACCAGCACATCCGGAGGATCCTTACGCAACGTATTTTCAAAGCGGGCCGGATCATACCCTGAAAAAATGAAGGTACGGCTCAGGTCCCCCATGGCCGGGCTGGGAGGCAGCGCGCCGGTCACAGGATAAAGAAAGAACATGAAACCGCTGATGCACAGGCTTCCGCCGGGAGGAAGAACCGCGCGAATAGCATTGCCCGCCAGCAGCGTATTGGACTTCGGAACATACTTCTCCGGCCAGCCGGAAGAAGGAAAAGCCCGCAGCGTATCCAGCGTCATCCGCGCCTGTCCGCTCTCGGTCAAGACGAGGAAGGCGAACATCGCCAAAAAAAGTGCTTTTACACCCCGCTCCCCCCGCAGACGAGAACAGACAGGCGCAATCTTGCTCCAGGCACGGGCCCCCCTACCTGCACACCCCGGCAGAGCAACCGCAAGACGGTGAACGACGACGCATCCCAATTTGCCCAGGCGTTCCAGCAGGGGAAAAAGAGGCGGGATTTTACTCCAGGCAAGGGCGCACAGACCCGCGCATCCCGGCAGAACAACCGCAAAGTGGTACACAAATCCAAGTTTGCTCAGAGGTTCCAGCAGAGGCAGAAGCGCCAGAATCAGCCAGAACAAGGCCCTTCCGTACGTAGCCCAGGACATTTGATACAACAAAACCACTACCGCGACGGCTGTCAGGAGCAGCAGAGGCCCGAACATAAGCAGAAATTCCATTCCGTATCTGGTGAAATTGTACCAGGTACGCCCTGCTTCCGCTCCATAAACGGCCCCGGCCTGAACATAGGCCTGAATCAGTTCGGCCACGCCGCCACGCAGGAAACCAACCAGAGCCAGCACCAGCATCCCGCCAAGGCATCCGCCGGCAACATAGCGCCAGAGCGCCTGAGGCCCGCGCCCAGCCCAGACGGCCGCGGCTCCCGCCACGGCAAAAACGGCAAAAGGTTCGCGCAATAAAACGCCCAGGGCGGTCAGCACGCCCGCAAAAAACCAGCGCGGGCTGCGCGCGTCCTGCTCCCGTACCAGCTCCACGGCCAGAAACAGGGGAACATATGCGGCAAAAATGCTGTTTTTAAATCCGGCATCGATGACTACCGGCGCATTCATGGCTGAGAGAAAAAACAGCGCCAGCAGCACGCCCCCCTCAACGCTCCGGCTTTCCCGCACCAGAAGGCGGCAGAACAGCCATCCGGCCCAGGCGGCCATCAGCATATCCGCCAGGCGCAGCCAGATGATCATATTCCCCGGCAAAGCGCAGAGCCAGGAAAGCAGCAGGGGATAGAGCATGAAGCCCCCGGTGTCGGGCAGCCCCTGCCCCTGAGCCAGACTCTGATGGACGAACTGGGCCCAGTACGCATAAAAGCCCTCATCCATGCACGGGAAATCGCCCAGAGAAAGGACTCTGGGGTACACCGTGCTGACCAGCACCGCCAGCAGGCCCCATCCCCGCGCGCGAAGCCAGCAGTCCTGCTGGTTCTCGGGGGAACCCCTTTGACCTGCCTCGGAAAAATAAGCTCTGTTCTGTGTCATGGGATTAACGGTGCAGTGCCGCACGGAGCGTTTCCACAGTCTTCTCCTGAGCGGCACGCGCCATGCCATACCAGAGAGGAAGACGAATCAGACGCGCCGACAGACTGTCGGTCCGGTTCATGGCGCCATGCACGCGGCCGTAACGCCGCCCGGCAGGCGCGGAATGCAGAGGCACATAGTGAAACACGGCATCAATACCCTGCTTTTTGAGCTCATTCAGCACCGGCTGCCGGTCAATGTCCGGCGCAAGCAGAATATAGTACATATGCGCGTTATGGCGGCAATGGGACGGAATCGACGGCCTGCGCAGGACTCCTTCCCGCTCCAGAGGCTCCAGCATCTCATGATAACGCCGCCAGCAGGCCATACGGTTTTCAGTAATTTCGCCGGCTTCTTCCAGCTGCGCCCACAAAAAAGCGGCAATGAGCTCGCCCGGCAGATAGGAAGATCCCGCCTCCTGCCAGGTGTATTTATCCACTTCCCCCGGAAGAAACGGCTGCGGTCCGTGCCTTTTTCCCGAATAATCTCAGCCCGCTGCACAAGATCAGGATCATTGACCAGCAGCGCGCCGCCCTCGCCGGAAATGACGTTTTTAGTTTCATGAAAACTGTACGCGCCCAGATGGCCGATACTGCCCAGAGCCCGTCCCTTGTAGGTGGACATGAAGCCCTGCGCCGCATCCTCCACAACTTTGAGACCGTGGCGCTGCGCTATATCCATGATGACGTCCATCTCGCAGCCCACGCCCGCATAATGCACGGGCGCGATGGCGCGGGTGCGCGGCGTAACGGCTTCCTCAATAAGGCTTTCATCTATATTCAGCGTATCCTCGCGAATGTCCACAAACACGGGCACACCGCCGCGCAAAACTACGGCATTGGCTGTGGATACGAACGTATAGGACGGCATGATGACTTCATCGCCGGGCTGAATATCCAGCAGCAGGGCCTGCATTTCCAGAGCCGCGGTGCAGGAATGAGTAAGCAGCGCCTTACGGCATCCGCTCAGTTTTTCCAGCCAGTGATGGCAGCGCCTGGTATACGGGCCGTCGCCGGCCAGTTTGCCGTTAAAGTGGGCTTCGGCAATATAATAAAGTTCTTTGCCGGTCATGTGCGGCCGGTTGAAAGGAATATGTTCAGACATGTGACGGCCTCCGGTTTATAGACTAGAGCATTTTCAGTTTGAAACGCTGAGCGTTTCAAACCATACGGCCTGTTGTTTCATGGGAAAAACGTATTTTTCCGCCAAGTTCGGATCGGACGGCGCTGTGCCCCGCCTCGCGTTTCACCTTTTTCAGAGATAAAACGCTCTATTGCTGGGCCGGCACGGACCGGACCGCAAACACATAAAATTTGAGAGCCAGAAACAGAAAGACGGCACAGACGAAGATGGCTGCGAGCTGCACAAGCTGATGCGGATAGCCGAGCCAGTCCACCCCAATGGCAAGCATGCCCAGATTGATGCCGCAGCTGCAGGCCTGAGCCAGTAAAAACCGCCCTCCCGAGCCTGCAATGCCGCCTTTATGGCCAAATGTGTATTTTTTATTGCCCAAAAAAGAAATCAGGATGCCAATCGGATAGGCTATACTCACGACCAGCTTGGGGTCCGCGCCCAGCCAGGTGAAGAAAAGATAAATGCCGTAGCCCACGGCATTCTGGACAACGCCCACAATGCCGTAACGGATAACCTGACGCAGGGAGCGTCCCCCCGACAGGCGGTACAGCAGTTGTTTCATGGGAAAGGGCATTTTCGGCATCAGCGGACGGCCCAGGTTTTCAGCGCCTGGCGGTCTACCTTGCCATTGGCGTTTTTGGGCAAAGCCTTCATGAGGATCAGGCGACTCGGAATCATATAGGAGGGCAGGATTTCCCCCAGGCGATGCAACAGAGTTTTGTCGTCTTCCTCTCCCTCATAGGCGACGAAGCCGAAGATTTTGCCGTAGGCCTCAGTCTGTCGGAGATAGACCGCCGCCGCCTGGCTTACGCCAGGCAGCCGCATGAGACCGCTTTCAATTTCTTCCAGCTCGATGCGGTAGCCCATATGCTTAATCTGATTATCCTTGCGGCCCTGAAAATAGAGCTTCCCGTCTGCTTCACAGACAAGATCACCCGTACGGTAGGCGCGCTTCATAAAGCGCCGGGGTTCAGTCAGAGTCAGAAACGCCGCCGCCGTGCGCTCCGGGTCATTAAAATAGCCCGCCGACACATTGGGCCCCACCAGCACAAGCTCGCCTTCCGTTCCCCTGCCGCCGTCCGCACTTTCAATAAAATAATCGAAATTCTGATTCAGACATCCCAGGGGCGGCAGGCCTTTCAGATCCGTAAAATCCGCATCGCTCAGCCGGTATGCGCTGCAAATGCAGGTACATTCCGTTGGACCATAGACATTGACGATGCGCGCCTGCGGCGAAAAAAGATCATAGAGCTTTTTCAGTTCCGCCTTGGGGTAGCCCTCGCCGCCAAAAGAAATGGAGCGCAGGGCCGGCAGAAAGCGCGGCTGCATGGCTTTCATGGCCATGACATAGATGAGCAGCGAAGGCACGGAAAACCAGACTGTGCAGGCCATTTTTCCCACATGCGCCACAAGCTCATAGGGGCTGGTCAGCAGCTCGCGAGGCACCGGAGCCAGGGAGGCCCCGGAAAAGAGAGCGATATAGAAATCAAAGACGGAATTGTCAAAATACATGGGGCTGAGATTGGCGAAAATATCTTTTTCGCACACATCAAAACAGCTCGCCCCCCATTGGATGAAGTGCAAAATATTCTGATGCGTCACCGCCACGCCCTTGGGCATGCCCGTAGAGCCGGAGGTAAACATGATATAGGCCAGAGTGGAGCCGTCCACATCCCGGGCGCGGGTATGCAGTTCCTCCAGAAGCCCGGCGTCGCTTTCCGGCAATGCCGCCTCGTCAAGAAAAAGACAGGGCAGACCGCACTCTTCGGCCAGACGGCGCATCGCATCTTCATAGCGGGCGTCATCATAAAAAAGCAGACGCGGTTGGGCCGTAGTCATGATCTTCGCTGTACGGGCCAGGGGCGATGCCGCGTCGATAATCACGTACGGAACGCCAAGGCGCAGCGCCGCCAGCATCAGCGCATACGACAGAGGATGCTTGTTATGAGCGATGGCAATGACATCGCCGCGCTCACAGCCATTCCGCATCAGCAGCGCTGCCAGACGACGGGCAATATCGGTCAGCCGGCCATAGGTGTACTGACCGTCGGCATAACGCAGAGCAACGTTCTGCCCCCAGCGGGCCGCCGCTTCATCACAGAGAGTTCCAAGGTTGTAATGATGCATGACTACCTGGCGATGGTAAAAAATTCATACGGCGCGGCGCAGTCCCCCGCCGCTCACGCGGAGAATATTGCAGACAATGCTCCCGCGCCTGTCCCGCATATCAATCTCCAGAGCATTTTCAGTTTGAAACGCGTTGCGTTTCAAACCATACGACCTGTCGTTTCGCGGAAAAAGCGCGGTTTTTCCGCTCACTTCGGGCCGGGCGGCG
>CAMBWG010000003.1 GCA_945871415.1 uncultured Desulfovibrio sp. | reverse complement strand
TCAGCAAGAAGGACGACGGCACCTATCTGCGCACCCAGGGCTTCGGACAGCCGGGGCGCTGGTGGGTGCATATCGCCAACGGCATGACCATCAAGCGCGTGATGGCGCGCATTGTGCGCAAGAGCGGCGTCAATGTGCTTGACCATGTGATGGCTGTAAAGATTCTTACCGACGGCGGCAAGGCCTGCGGCGCGCTGGGATGGCACGTGCGTACCGGCGAATTCTACATCATTCGCGCGAAAACCGTGGTTTCCGCTCAGGGGCGCTCGGCCACGCGCGGCACGGACAATTCCACGCACAATCCCTACAACGTGTGGATGTACCCCTACAACACCAGCGCGGGCGTGGTGCTGGGCTATGACTGCGGCGCGGCCGTGACCGAGCTGGACACCTACCAGCGCGCCACCATGCTGCCCAAGGGCTACGGCTGCCCCGGCATGAACGGTATCAACAGCTCCGGTGCGCACGAACTCAATGCGCTGGGCGAACGCTTCATGGGCAAATACGATCCCATGATGGAAAACGGCGTCCGCAACAATCAGATTCAGGGCACCTTCCAGGAACAGATGGAGGGGTCCGGCCCGCCTTTCTACATGGATATGCGTCATGTGGACGAGCATGTGGTGCATGAACTGCAGTACGTGCTCATGCCCGGCGACAAGGCCACCTTCGGCGACTGGGCCGAATGCACGGGAACCGATTTCCAGCACAAGCTGCTGGAAGTGGAAATCGGCGAACTGATTTTCGGCGGTACCATCGCCGTCAACGACACCTTTGAAAGCTCCGTGCCCAATCTCTTCTGCGGCAGTATTTTCCTGTACTGCTCCGGGGCCATGTGCGGCGGTTACGAAGCCGGGCGTCAGGCCGGCATGCGCGCCGCGGGCATGAGCCTTGCGGGTTCCGTCAATGACGATCTGGCCGCGTCGGTCCGCGACGAAGTGTTCGCTCCCCTCAAGGTCGAGGACGGCGTGAGCTACCATGAGCTGGAACAGGCCACCCGCAATGTCATGAACTATTACATGGGCTTCCGTCGTTCCATGGCGGGCATGGAGCGCGCGCTGGAAAAGATTCGCTTCCTGTCCACCAAGGCGCCGCTGCTGCAGGCCGGCAATTTCCGCGAACTTATGCGTTGCCATGAATCGCGCGACATCCTTGCCGTATGCGAACTGGTCATTCAGGCCACCATGGAACGCAAGGAAACCGGACGTTGTGTCTACAAGCTGCGTGACTATCCCGAACTGAATCCCGAAATGGCCAGGCCGCTGCTGCTCATCCGCGGCGAAAACGGTCTTCCGCGCTTCCAGTGGGGCAAGGCGCCGCTGCTTTAGGCGGTCATACACAGTCGCATAGTAAGGAGAATCAGTCATGCCGCCGAGATATAGTCGTGAAATTACGCGCCCCGTCGTGCTGGGGGCGTCCCTGAAAGAACAGTT
The DNA here is from genome assembly GCA_945871415.1 of uncultured Desulfovibrio sp. Taxonomy (GTDB): domain Bacteria; phylum Desulfobacterota; class Desulfovibrionia; order Desulfovibrionales; family Desulfovibrionaceae; genus Desulfovibrio. Next base: position 20,412 of record CAMBWG010000003.1, on the reverse strand, counting down.
CCGCACGTCTCCGTGCGAAGCGTCCTGCCCTGCCGGTAATTCCATCCAGAAGATGCAGTCGCTGGTGGAAAAGGGCGAATTTACCGAAGCTCTGCGCTATCTGCGCGCCAAGAATCCCTTCCCCGGCATTACCGGTCGCGTCTGCCCGCATTTCTGCATGGGCGCCTGCAACCGCAATCATAAGGACGGCTGCGTCAATACCCGTGCGCTGGAACGCGCCGCCGCCACCTTTGCCGAACAGGAAAAGGTCGTCTTCCATCGTCGCCCGGCCACGGGCAAGAAGGTTTCCGTCATCGGCGGCGGGCCCGCCGGTCTGACCTCCGCCTATTTCCTGGCCCTGCTGGGTCATGACGTGACCGTCTACGAAGCCGAACCCGTTCTGGGCGGCGTGCCCCGTTACGGCGTGCCCAACTTCCGCCTGCCCCGCGATATCGTGGACCGGGAAGTGGGTCTGGTCCTGCAGGCCGGCGTGCGCGCCCGCGTCAATACCCGCGTGGGCCGTGACATCACCTTTGAGGAAATCCGTTCGCGTGCCGATGCCGTCATTGTGGCTACCGGCGTTCCCGCAGAAAACAGCCTGCCCGTCCCCGGCGCGGATCATGCCGTCAAGGCCATGCAGTTCCTGCGTGCCGCCGCTCTCGGACATACCACCAGCGTAGGCAAGACCGTCGTCATCATGGGCGGCGGCGGCGTGGCCTTTGACTGCGCCTTTACCGCACGCCGCATGGGCGCTGAAACCGTGCATGTCATCTGCCTTGAAAAGGCCGGAGAAATGCGCGCTCCCGAGGAAGATCTGCAGCTTGCCGCCAGGGAAGGCGTGATCATCCACAATTCCTGCACCATGTCCGCCGTGCGCGTGGACGGCGACACCGTGAAGGGCGTGGATTTCTTCGAAGTGGCTTCCTGCAGCTTTGACGAGAAGGGCAAGCCCGTTCTCGAACCGGTGCCCGGCGGCGAAAAGACGCTTGATTGCGATACCGTCATCTTCGCCGTGGGCATGAAGACCGATCTGGACTTCCTCGGCGAAAATGCCGCCGGTCTGGAACTGTCGCCCCGTCGCTGGATCAAGGCCGACGCCTGCCAGCGCACCAGCCGTGAAGGCGTCTTTGCCGCCGGTGACGTGTCCGCCGGTCCCGCTTCCATTGCCCGTGCCGTGGGCGACGGTCGCCGCGCCGCCTTTGCCGCTCATGCCTACCTTACCGGCGAAACTTCGCGTGTCTTTGTCCTCAATGACGACAACATGATCGAAGCCTGCGACGGCATGGGCAGCGACGTCGCTCCCTATGTGGTTCAGTACGCCGATATTTACGGCATCGATCAGTATGAAGAGGCTCCGGCGGAAGTCGAAGCCATCAATGATTGCCCCAAGCCCTTTGCCGAACTCAACGAGGGACTTACGGCCGAGCAGGCCATGCGCGAAGCCGCCCGTTGCTTCCATTGCGGCCATTGCAAGGCCTGCGGCACCTGCGTGGATGACTGCCCCGGTTATGTGCTGGAGCTGCGTCCCTGGCAGGAAGCCGAGCGTCCCGAAGTCATGCACGGCGACGAATGCTGGCATTGCGCCAACTGCCGTACCAGCTGCCCCTGCGGTGCCATTGCCTTTACCTTCCCCTTGCGCATGCAGGTGTAGTCGCGGGGTGTGTCGGGGGAGGGCGCTCTGCGCGGGAACCCTCCACGCCGCGGGAGCGCGCGTCGCCGGCGCGACGCAGCCTTCCCCCGACATCCCTTCTCCTTTGTACTGAAGAAAGTACGGCCCGGGTCGTGCCGGCAGCCGTCCCCCGGCAGGCTCTGGCGTATGACGAACTGTTTTTGCCGTGAGGGTGGAACATGTTCGGGATGGGTATGTCGTTTGAGGCCATTCCCCCCTCAACGGGTTTTGTGAAGGTTGTATCCATGAAAAAGATTGTACGGGTATTACTGGCGGCGGCGCTGATCCTGGGCGCGGCGCAGCAGGCAGCGGCAGTGGATTTTAAAGCCAAGGGCGTCTGGCTGGCAAACTTCCAGTACGGGCAGAACGGCAACTTCACCAACAAGGGCCATGCCGGCTACGACAATTCGGAAGATGAGTTTGAAGCCCGTTCGCGTGTTCGTCTGCAACTGGATGCCGTGGCTTCCGAAAACCTCATGGGCGAAGTCTATTTTGAAATAGGCAAGAGCATCTGGGGCAAGGGAGACAATCCGCAGGGCGGCGCGGCTATGGGCGCCGACGGTACCATCGTCAAGGTCAAGCGCGCCTTCCTGGACTGGACGGTTCCCAGCACGGATTTGCGTCTGCGCATGGGTATTCAGGGCCTGCAGACGCCCTATATGGCGCTTGACGGCCCCACGGTCATGAGCACGGACCTTGCGGCTGTCACGGCCAGCTATACCATTAATGATAATGTGGCTCTGACGGCTTTCTGGGCGCGCCCCTACAATGACAACTACGCGGGCGATGCCGATGAGCGCGGTAAAAACTACATGGACAACATGGACATCGGCGGCCTGTTCCTGCCCCTGACCTTTGACGGTCTGCGCCTGACGCCGTGGGCCATGTACAGCGCCATCGGTCCCAATACCCTGCGCAAGCTCACGACGGCGGGTAAAGACGAGTATATCGGCAATCGTATTAACGGGGTTAACGGTAATTATTTCTTCAGCGGCATGCTGCCCGTCATGGCTGATGTCACCCGTCATACCAACAAATCCCTGAATTCCTATGCCAATGCCTGGTGGGCCGGTCTTGCGGGCGACGTGACCCTCTGGGATCCCTTCCGCATCGCCTGGGAATTCACGTACGGCAGCGTGCGCTGGGAAGACGATCCGGCGCTTGACCGTCGCGGCTGGCTGGCGGCTCTGCTGATGGAATACAAGATGGACTGGGGCACGCCCGGCATCTACGGCTGGTATGGTTCCGGCGACGACGACAACCTCGGCAACGGTTCGGAACGCCTGCCCACCATCAGCAACGACTACGGCGTTTCCAGTTTTTCGCAGACCTATTCGGGCGTTAATGAAAACGGTCTGGAACGTGACCGCGCCATCAACAACAACCTTGCGGGCACCTGGGGCTTCGGCGCACGCCTCAAGGATGTGAGCTTCCTTGAGGATATCCGTCACACCCTGCATGTGAGCTTCTTCGGCGGCACCAACGATTCCGGTATTCTGAGCAGGCTGCATGATCGCACGGGTTCGTGGATGGCGCCCAATAATCCTACGGGCGCTTCCTATGTGGGCCGCGACAACGTCTACATGACGCAGAAGGACTATGCCTTTGAAGTGGGGCTCTCCAACAAGTTCAAGATTTATGAAAACCTGCGTTTCAATCTTGACGTTACCTATGTGACCCTCTGGCTCGACAAGGGCGACAATACCTGGGGCAGAGCCAATACCGGCGGCGGTTCCAACCAGATCCGCGACGCCTGGAATATCAGTACGCTGTTTATTTATTCTTTCTAAGCGTTCTGTCCCTGATGCAGGACCCCGCCTCCGTAAGGAAGCGGGGTCTTTGCGTCATGATGGCATATAAAAATGAGAGAACGGGAAGGATTTTCCGTGATTAAGGAAAATCCTTCCCGTTGGAGTCTTTTCAGTACGGCCTGTCGTTTCGCGGAAAAAACGTATTTTTCCGATCGCTTCGGGCCGGGCGGCGCTGTGCCGTCGCGTTTCACCTTTTTCAAAGTTGAAACGCTCCAGTGGTAACAGGCCCCGACATGGCTTTTGCTGTTTTGCGTTGTTGTTGCGTTATTGCGTTGCGTTTTCTTCGTTCGCTGTTGCGTCCGCTTCCGGCGCGGCGTCGCTGGAGCCGTCGTCGGCAAAGCTGATGGTCATGTCGCCGTTTTCCGCAACGCTCATATGTACTTCCGCGGCTTCGTCGTTGCCGTTTTCCGTCATGCGCTGCAGTATCCGGCGCGACAGGGCGGGCAGGATGGAGCCTGCCAGCACGGCATCAATATTGCGCGCGCCGGTTTCGGTTTCCGTGCAGCGAGCGGCCAGCGCGGCGGGCAGGGCCTCGTCCCAGGTCAGCGTCATACCGTTGTTGCCGTGCAGACGACGGGCCAGGGAGGACAGCTTCTGTTCCGCAATGATGCGCAGAGCTTCCTGCGTCAGGCCCACATAGGGAACAATGGTCATGCGCGCCAGCAGAGCGGGCTGAAAATGACGCGACAGAGTGGGGCGCAGGGCTGTTGTCAGCGTGGCGGCGTCGGGCGTGCGTCCGTCCGCGCACAGTTGCTGCGTAATGGCCGAGCCCAGATTGGATGTCAGCATGATGACCGTATTGCGGAAACTGACTTCCACGCCTTCGCCGTCGGTCAGCACGCCCTTGTCGAAGACCTGATAGAAGAGCTGCATCACATCGGGATGCGCCTTTTCGGCCTCGTCCAGCAGGACCACGGAATACGGCTTGCGGCGCACGGCCTCGGTCAGCAGACCGCCTTCTCCGTAGCCCACATAGCCCGGAGGGGAACCGATCAGGCGCGACGTCATGTGCTTTTCCTGAAATTCGCTCATGTTCACCGTGACAATGGAGCTTTCGTCACCGAACAGGGCGTCGGCCAGCGCCAGCCCGGTTTCCGTCTTGCCCACGCCGGACGGTCCCACCAGCAGAAAGACGCCCAGAGGCTGCTGCGGGCCGCGCAGCCCCGCCTTGCCCGCCTGAATGCCTTCGGTGACGGCGGCAAGGGCCGCGTCCTGTCCCTTGATGCGCCGGGCCAGTGTCTCGCCCAGCAGGGCCATCTGCCCGGCCTGTTCGCGGGCGACCTTGCCCACGGGAATACCTGTCCAGTCCGCAACGACGCGCGCCACGGTTTCGGCGTTGACCTCCACATTGATCAGCGGTTTTCCGGCCTGCCATGTTTCCAGTGCCTCACGGGCGGCACGCACGGCTTCCAGCGCTTCCTCTTCGGTCTGAGGCTTTGCGGCCGCGGGAACCGTGTCCGCTTCTCCGGCCGTTGTTTCCGCTGCCGCCTCCGGCGCGGTTGCGGGATTGCCGGAGCGCAGGGCGTTCAGCGCGCCGCGGGCATCCAGCAGGTCCTGCGCCAGGCGTCGTTCTTCCTGCCAGGCCTGTTCCAGACGGGCGGCTTCGGCGTCGGCCTCTTCGATGCTGCGGCGGATTTCGGCAAGGCGCTGCTCGTCCACGGGCAGGCCCTCGTCGCGATCCCGTTCCAGCGCCGTGCATTCCCGCTGCCCCGCCTGCGAGCGCCGGATGGCGTCTTCCAGCGGCGCGGGGCGCGAGGCCAGCGATACCTTGACGCGCGCGCAGGCCGTGTCCAGCAGGTCAATGGCCTTGTCCGGCAGAAAGCGCCCGCTGATATAGCGCGCGCCGAAGTCCGCGGCTGCCTCGATGGCCTCGTCACGAATCAGCACGCCGTGGCTTTTTTCATAGCCCGCGCGCAGACCGCGCAGGATCAGGGCCGTGGTCGCCGGGCTGGGCTCGTCCAGCTTGACGACCTGAAAGCGGCGCGCCAGTGCCGGGTCCTTTTCAAAATATTTCTTGTATTCCTTCCATGTGGTGGCGGCGCAGGTGCGGATTTCTCCTCGGGCCAGCGCGGGCTTCATCAGATTGGCGGCATCCGAGCCGCCGGCGGCATTGCCCGCGCCCACCAGCAGATGGGCTTCGTCGATAAAGAGAATGATTGACTTCGGCGACGCCTTGATTTCATCCAGAACGCCCTTGAGGCGGCGTTCAAACTCGCCCTTGACCGAGGCTCCGGCTTCCAGAAGGCCCATATCCAGACCGAGCAGCGTCACACCGCGCAGAGTTTCCGGGACATCGCCCTGCGTGATGCGCAGCGCCAGTCCTTCCATGACGGCCGTTTTGCCGACGCCCGGTTCTCCCACCAGAATGGGATTGTTCTTGCGGCGGCGGGCCAGTATGTCCACCATCTGCCGGATTTCCTGATCCCTGCCGAAAACCGGGTCCAGCCCGCCCGCGTCGGCCTTGGCCGTAATGTCTTCGCAGAAGCGTGCAATGAAGCCCTCTCCCGCGGGGGCGTTCCTGTCGTCGGCGCCCGCGGTATCGGCTGCCGGGCCGGAGGGGCGGGCCGCGTCCTGCTCTTCCACGGAAGAAGCGCGTACCTCGCCGAAGCCCCGCAGCATGGCATCCGGCTCCACGTCGCGCAGCAGCCGGGTATAGTCGCCCTGCGCATAAAAATTGGGGCGACGCACAAAGGCCAGCAGGATACCGCCGGAACGCAGACGCGCGCTGCCCAGATCCACCGACGACACCAGCCAGCCCGCTTCCATGACATCCTGCAGCGTGGGGGAAAAGACCGGACGCCCGCTGTTTCCCGTGCGGAACTGTTCCAGACTGCGGTTGACGGCCGCCCGCAGACTGCCCATGTCCACACCTGCCGCCGCCAGCATCAGGGCAACGTCGCAGCGCGGTTCTTCAAGACAGGCAAGCAGGAAGTGTTCAAAGCAGACCTCGTAATGCTCCCGATGTACGGTCATGCCTGCCGCACTGTTGAGCGCCTGCTGACAAAAGCTGTCGCACGTGTCGATCAGCCCTTTCATATCCACACCGATCATGGATTCTCCCAAGCATGTTGAAGTTGAAATGTGCCGCAGCAGGGGATGCCGGTGCCGGGAATGCCGGACGCGGCGCCGGCACTCCGGGGAAGAAGGAAAAGGGCGCGCCCGGAAGGACGCGCCCTGTGTGGTCGTGCGGCTACTTCTTCCAGTCGTCGACGTACTCGATGTTGCCGTCGTTATAGGTCCAGGTGATCTTGGAGTAGGTGAAGGAGACGCTTTCCATGTCGTGATAGGGCTTGTTTTCGGGCAGGAAGGTCAGCGGGGTTTCCTTCTTCATGCTCACGACAATGGCTTCTTCCAGCTTGATGGTGAAGTACTTTTCTTCGGTGCCGTCGGCGGCAATGCGGTAGTGGTCAATGGTGACCGTGCACTGTTCGCCGGTGCAGCAGGCCTTGTACAGCTTGGGGCTGGCCTGATCCAGATGCTTGGTGATAGTCAGAGGGTGATGAATGCGCTGGCCGGTGGGCAGGCCGGTATGCGTGTCCTTGGGAATTTCCACAAGGTGCTCGACCGCGTAGACCAGTACCTTGTCCTTCTTGTCGCCGCCCTGCGGGCAATCGCCCTTGATTTCTCCTTGGGACTTGCCTTCCACCTTCATGTAAGCCGTCAGTGCCATGATACTATACCTCGCGTGTTGAGGGTTATCCGGGGGATGTCTGTCTGTGTGTCCCCGTTGTATACATAGAGCATTTTCAGTTTGAAATGCGTCGCATTTCAAAGCATGCGGCCTGTCGTTTCGCGGAAAAACATGGTTCTTTCGCTCACTTCGGGCCGGACTGTGCCGCCGCCTCGTCCGCTCTTTTCAAGGGCAAAACGCTCTGCTGTTCCGGCGGGCGTCCGCTAGCTCTTGTCCAGCTTGCCCACGAGCGACAGGGTAAAGCTGGCGCCCATATACTTGAAGTGAGGACGGGCCATGATGCCCACGGTATACCAGCCGGGTTCGCCCGCCACGTCGTTGACGGTGATCTGCGCCATGCGCAGGGGGCGTTTGCTGCGGGTGACGGGATCGGGATCGTCCATTTCGGTCACGTACTGGCTGATCCAGGTGTTGAGCTCGCGCTCAAGATCGTTGCGCTCCTTCCAGGTGCCGATATTCTCGCGCTGTATGACCTTGATGTAATGCGCAAGGCGATTCATGATCATCATGTAGGGCAGCTGGGTGGAAAGGCGATAGTTGAGTTCCGCGGCCTTACCCTCGGCGGTATTGGGAAACACTTTGGCCTTCTGGCAGGAGTTGGCCGAGAAGAAGGCGGCATTGTCGGCGCCCTTGCGCATGCTCAGGGCGATGAAGCCCTCTTCCGAAAGCTCATATTCCCGGCGTTCGGAAATGAGAACTTCCGTGGGGATTTTGGTCTGCACCTGTCCCATGGATTCAAACGTGTAGATGGGCAGGTTTTCGACGGCGCCGCCGCCCTGGGGGCCGATGATGTTGGCGCACCAGCGGTACTTGGCGAAACTGTCCGTCAGGCGGCCGGCAAAGGCGAAAGCGGTGTTGCCCCAGCAGAAATTATTGTTGTCGGACGCGTCCTCCTCAAAGACAAAGCTCCTGGCGGGCACGGTATTGGAGCCGTAGGGCACGCGCAGCAGGAAGCGGGGCAGGGTCAGGCCCACATAGCGGGCGTCTTCCGATTCGCGGAAGGCGCGCCATTTGGTATACTGCGGCATCTCGAAAATGGACTTGAGATCCTTGAGATTGGGCAGATCTTCCCACGAATCAATCCCGAAGAACTCCTTGCCGGCCGCGCCCACAAAGGGGGCGTGCGACATGGCGGACACCGAGCCCATGTATTGCAGCAGCTCCATGTCCTGAGGGCCGGGGCCGAATTCGTAGTTACCGATGATGGCTCCCACGGGCTGGCCGCCGAACTGACCGTATTCCGCCGTATAGATGTGCTTGTACAGGCCGGAACTCATGATTTCCGGGGCATCCTGAAAATCGGTCAGCAGATCGTCCTTGCTGACGCTGAGAAATTCCACCTTGATGTTCTGGCGAAAATCCGTGTTGTCCACAAGGTACTTGAGGCCGCGCCAGGCGCTTTCGAGCTTCTGGAACTGCTCGTTGTGCATGATGGCGTTGACCTGGGCGCTGAGGCGCTTGTCGAGATCGGCAAGGAGCTTGTCCACCAGCGCGGGAGAAACCTTGGTATCTTCCGAGGGCTGGGCCACCAGTTCCTTGAGAAAGGCCTGCAGGCCGTCGCGGGTGGCGGAAAAACCGTCGTCGCCGGGTTTGAGGCGCGTCGCTTCGACAATCTCGTCCAGCAGGCTGGTTGCGGCTGCCGGTGCGGCGGCGGGCGCGTTTTCAGTCTGGCTCATGGGGGCTCCTTACTTTTCGTCGATGTTCAGTTCGTTGAGCAGGGCCGCGCGGGCCTTGTCGTCGGAAACCATTTCCTGCACCTTGCGGCGGAATTCGGGCACGTTGGCCAGCGGCCCCTTGAGGGCCTTGAGGGACTCGCGCAGTTCCAGCAGCCGCGCCAGTTCCGGTACCTGCCGGACAATGGCGTCCGGGGTGAAATCGTTGATGTTTTCAAACTTCAGATCAACGGCAAGCCGGGCCTCGGGATCGTCGTCGGCCAGCTTGTTGGGCACGCTGATGGTCATGCCGAGACCCTGCCCCTTCATGACGTCGTTGAAATTGGTCTTGTCCACGGAAACAGGATCGCGATCTTCCAGCGGCCTGTCGTCTTCGCGCTGGGTGAAGTCCCCGAGCACCATCAGCTTAAGAGGCAGTTCCACCTCTTCCTTGGCGTCGCCGGTTGCGGGGCGATAGACAATATTGACGCGCTCCTTGGGGGCGACGGAACCTTCCTTGCTCATATATCCTCCTGCTCATGACAGAGCGTTGACCACGGCCCTGCGGGCCATGCGCCGCATATTTCAAAATGGCGGTGTCGCCCGCGAGCGGACGACGCCGGACTGCTACAGAAAGGGAGAACGCGAAGGCCGGATGCGGCAGATGGCCGCGGCGATGGCCGCGGCGCGGGCGCGGGCTTCCGGCGTCTCCAGGCCCGACCATACCGTATGGCAGATGCAGAGAGCCTCCAGACAGAGCTCCGGTTGCCAGTCGGCAAGATTTCGTGCCTCCAGACTGTGTTCCAGTTCCTCGGCCAGCGGGACGGCGGCCTGCGCATGCCCGGCCAGCGCCAGCAGCCGGGCCTGCTCCATGCGCAGGGGAAAGGCCCGTGCCGACCGCTCTCCCAGACGACGGCGGGCGTCTTCGAGCGTATCCAGCGCCGCGGCAAGATTACCTCCGGCTGCCGCTTCCCGCGCCCCGGCGCGCAGGCTTTCCGTTTCGTCATTCGCGGCCGGGACGCGCTCCGCTGCCGGAGCGCTTTCCTCGGCGTGCAGCCACTGACGCGTTCCGGCGTCGGCAAAGGGCTGTCCGTCGGCAAATTTCAAGGCCGTCAGACCCGGCAGACGGGCCGCAAGCGCCCGGGCCTCCCTCTGGACAAGAGCCGCGTCGGCCGGGCGGCCGCAGGCGGTCAGCGCCGTAAAAAGGAGATGCTGCGCGTCCAGACAGAGCGGACAGGCGGGCAGAAGACGGGCAACGGCGGCGGCGGCCTCGGCGGGACGTCCGGCCGAAAGCAGGCTGCGGCATGCCGCAAGGCCTTCTTCCTGCGGCGCAGGCAGCGCCGTCACCTGATTGTCCGCCGGCGGCAGTTTTTCGATACGTCCCCAGAGCGTCGCGTACAGGGCGCTCCAGGCGGCGGGCGCTGCGGGAAGCTGATCGGCAAAGGCCAGCGCCGCATAGGCGCGGGCCGCCGCGAGATAGGCGGACATGGCGGCATCGGCGTCGGCTGGCGGCGCTGCCGGTACGGGACTGACGGAGGGGGACGGCGACGGTACGGGCGTTTCCGGAACGGCGCGCGGTGCGGAAGGCGCTGGTTCGGGAGCCGGTGCGGGAGGCGGGGGCGCTGCCGCTTCCGGCGGACTATCGGGCCCGGCGGACGGTGTTGCGGCCGCTTCTTCCGTGACTTCCAGACGCTGCACACGCTCCACAAGATCCCGCAGCGGCGGCAGATCGGGCAGCACATCCCCGAGCGTGGCATCAAGATCCCGCAGCGAGGTCAGCAAATCGTCGCGCAGGGCCGGTTCCACCGGTTCGTGCGGCGCGTCGAGCACGGGCAGAATGCGCTCCCGCCACCACACAAGCATGTTGACGCGGGCCCGCAGCCGTTTGAGCGGCGGGAAGCAGGTCTGCCACCAGTTCGCAAGCAGATCGGCAAGCACGCGGACGCCGTCGGCCAGGCCCCGGAGACCGTCGCTATGGGCCAGCCCCACGCAGAGGTAGACGGCGGCGGGAATATCCTTGGCCTGTCGTTCCAGAACGGCGGCGGCGCTTTCGACGACGGTATTCCAGTTGACGGCGGCAGCTCCCTGTAAGGAACTGAGCCTGGCAGTCTCTTCCAGCAGGCGTTCATAGTCCGCGCTTTGACGGGGCTCCGTGCCTGCGGGGGCGGTATCGCTGACGGGAAGTCGTCCTAGTTCTCGAAGCTGCATGCGAAATCCAGTATAGTTTTTAGTTTGAGATTCTTCGCATTTCAAGTCCTGCGGCCTGTCGTTTTACGGGAAATGCGCGGTTTTCCGCTCTCTTTGGGCCGGGCGGCGTTGTGCCGCCGCCTCGCGTTTTACCTTTTTCAAAACTAAAATGCTCTTAAAGGCAAAGCGTTCCGGAATTTTCGAGGAAGACGTTTTTCAGGCGCGTCCGAATCCGTCCGGAGCACGGCGGCTCATTTTGCGTGCGGTGGGGAGGCGCAGCGGAGCCGGCCGGTACCGCCTGCGGTAACATTCCAGGAACGTCTGTCATTGCGGGATGTTGTAACTGGACGGATTTCCGCCAGCTTCAGTTTCTGAGCAGCGGCGCGTCTGACTCGTTACTTTCTTGTAGCATGCGCCACAGGGCTTTGCAATTATGTTGCACTTCGTCACAGTTACAGAATGTGTTGTTTCCATAAGGAAAAACTTACGTATTGATGACGACCCGGCCGGAGGGTTCCACAAGAGTTGTCCAGTGAATACGAACCGTTTCTTCTTCCAGCGCAAGTTCGGCATCAAGAAAAAAGGCCAGCTGCAACGGCTGGTTGGGATCAGGAGCATAGTGGATGTGCACCTGTTTCAGGCGGGGTTCGCACCGGCTGATGAAGGCGGAAAGTTCCCGTTCGATGCGGGGAAGTTCCGTCGTGCTGAAGGACGCGCCAAGGGCGCTGAAGTCCGGCATGCCGAAGTCCTGATCCAGCACGGTGTTGCCCTGTCGGGTATTGAGAATACGGGACAGGTGATTGGTCACGGACTGGATGATGTCCGATGTTTCCACAGTATTGCGCTCGTCGCCCTGCTGCCGGGCATGGCGCAGCCGTTCCAGAAAGCGCAGTCGTGACATGGGAAATTCCTGCGTTGTGCGTGCGGGGAAAGACGGGAGCGGAGGCATCGGCATACGGTTTCCCCGCTCCCGGAGTTTCAGAGCATTTTCAGTTTGAAACGCGTTGTGTTTCAAACCCTGCGGCCTGTCGTTTTGCGGGAAAAGCGCGGTTTTTCCGCTCACTTCGGGCCGTGCGGGGCTGTGTCGCCGCCTCGCCGTGCCGTTTTCAAAGGTAAAACGCTCTATTTGGGATGAAAGATGATGCGGATTTCCTTATCCGAATAACTGGCATCGGCGTCCAGCGGTTTGCCGCCGCGCGAGACGGCGCTGACGCGTATCCATGACGGGTGGGAGGCGATTTGCAGGCGCTGGACGCAACCGGCCTGAGGGCGGGCATCCACGGTGACCTGCGCGCTCCACCGGCCGTGGAGATCCACGCTGCGGGAAGTGACATTGGCGGGCGTGATGACGGTATGTTCGCCGGGCGTGCCCTCATAGGCAAAGAGCAGCAGAAGAGAGCCGTCCTTGCGGACCTCCATGCGCGGGGGGTGGAGGCGGCCTTTGCCCGGACGTTTGCCGTGCGGCAAATCCCGCCAGGGAGAAAGCTCGGCGGCGGGCTGCGGTTCCGGTGTCGCGGGGGCCGGAGCCGGTTCGGGTGTCGGCTCCGCCTGTGCGGGCGGCTGGGGCGGGGGCGGCGTCACCGGCGTGCGGGCAACGGGGCGGGTGAACATGAGCGCCAGCAGATTGCCCGTCGAGGAGCCGCCGCCAAGGGCGACAAGAGCCATGCCGCAGACGGCAAGCAGCCAGACGCCGAACATGACGCGGCAAAGAAGGCGTGTTGCATTGGCGGGCGTTACCATGTGTAGACGATCCTTTCGGGCAGGGTGGCGGGTTCGTTGTCCTTGGCTTCGAGGATGGCGGCGGAATTGTCGGGCAGCAGACGCACCGTAAGGCTTGTCGCCGAAATGGCGGCGAGCTTCCGGGCGGCATCGGGGAAGTCGTTGGGGGTGAAGGTGCGCTCGCCGTACTGGAAATCGCGCAGGAAGGCGACGAAGTCGGGATAGGCGTACCGGGCTTCAAAATCGGGGAAGCGCAGGACAATGCCCGCTGCGGCGCACTGCGCGGGCGCATAATGTATGCGGGCCGAGCGCGGGTAATTGTTGTTGAGCAGTCGTTGCGGCGCATCCGTGCACTGGAGATAGAATTCTGTGCTGTCGGGGCGCTGTGTGGCTTCGCGGTTGAGGATTGTCGGCTGCGAGCGCAGCAGGACGTCGTAGGCGTCACGCGGCGGCACGGCGGCCACGGCTTCGGCGCGGGAAATGGCAGAGAGGAAGTCGGCGGTAAAGGGGAAGGGCGTTCCGTCCCAGAAGGCGGCCGCCGGCGCGGCGTCCTGCCGCCGGAACAGGGGGGCGAGCGTCTGGGAAAGGAAACGCGTCACCACGCCGTCCTTGCCGTAAAGGGCCTCGAGATTGCTGCCCTCGTACAGGGCGGCGGGACTGCTGAGAACTTCGTTTTCCCACTTGTGCTGCACGGCGGCCGCCGCCTGCACGGTAATGCCCTGCCGCAGGCTGTCGAGCAGATCGGCCAGGAGCAGACGTCCCGCGCCGTGCGGCGCGGCCAGAGGCTGCACAACCGCCTTCACGGCTTCGCGCGCGCCGGTATAGGGACTTTCGGCCGGAGCATCCTTGGTATTGGCGAAATGCTCCTGAGCCAGTGTCAGCGAGCGGCCCTGACTGGCCATGATGCGCAGCAGTTCCGTGCAGTGGCCCAGATAATGCCGCAGCCCCATGGCGGCTTCCAGAGACTGCCGCAGATGATCCATGTCCCGGGTCACGTCGCGCAGGGCGGCCAGCAGCTCGGGCGATTCCAGCGACAGAGAGAGAATGCCGCGCCATGCCTGAGGGTTGTCGCTCCGGGGATTGGCGAGGGCGATGTCGCAGAGAACCTGCAGCAGCAGCGCATCCTGCACCCAGGGCGACAGGCTTGTGCCGGTGGCTTTTGCCTGACGGGCCAGCGGCAGCAGTTCGCTTCCCATGCGGCGCAGCAGACGCACATGCGGCAGGGACGCCGCGCTGCCTTCGGCTCCCATGGCGGCGAAGATCTCGCTTTGCTGCAGATTGCTCCATCCCTGCCCGAATGCCGTGGCAAATTCGCGCCAGGAGCGTTCATACCGCCGCAGATATTCGTGGCGGTAGGCCTCGATATTCTGACGCATGCCGGGACTGTTGCCGCCGATGGTCAGGATATCTCCAAGCGCATCCTCCACGACGGCATAGCCGCGCGCCGTATAGACCGGAGGAATGCACATTTCCTTTTCTCCGCCGAGGGGCGTTTCTGTCCAGAAGTGCGAGAGGCAGATGCGCGCCGCGGGCATGCCGGCATTGACGCCCTGCTCCACGTCATCCAGCAGAGAAGCATTGTCGCGGCTGACGGCGCGATCCAGCAGGGAGCGGACTCCCGCTGCCAGAGCATCCTGCATTTCCCCGTCGGGCATCCAGTCCAGCGCGAAAAGATAGAGCTGGGCGGAAATCATGTTCCAGTCTTCATAATTGCCGATCAGCGGGAAGACTTCCATGCGCTTCTTTTCTTCCACGGTACCGGTACGCAGCTTTTCGGAAATGACATCGCAGAGCCAGCCGATAAGCAGGGCCGAGTCCCGGGCCTGCGCCTTGTTCTGTTCGGTCACAGGCTGATTGAGCTGATGCAGGAGACGGCTGCGCAGGGGCGCCATGACGGCGGCGTAGGTCTGTTCCACAAAGCGCAGCTTGCACTGCTGTTCCGCCCGTTCCAGCATGTTCAGGCCCAGCGTCGGCAGGAGCCAGTTTTTACGGGCCTTTTCCAGCTGCAGCGCATAGAGCATTTCCGCATACAGTTTCTGTGTGCGCTCGTTATGGGAAATGCTTTCCGTGCGCGGCGGGGGCAGCTGAAGGACGTTGCGCTGATAGACGGTATTTGCCGTCAGCAGGCCGCAGACAAAGAGGGTGATCAGCAGCCACGCGCCCAGCATCCACAGGCGGGTGGAGGCAAAAAAGGGCAGACTGCCGCCAAGGGGGCGGGAATAGCCCTGCATGGGCAGCACATCGGAAAAATAGGGGAGAACGAAGGGAGGCTGGCCGCCCCTGTCCGGCAGGGGCGAGCCAAAGCAGAAATGGACGCCGCGCAGCGGACTGAATGCCTGATGCACGACCGGCGTGCACAGCGGCGACAGCAGACGCGTCAGGCGCGGGCCGAGATCCCGCAGATCGCAGAGGGCCCGCAGGGCGTCCCCCCGGGGAGGCATGCCGTCCACGGCCTGTTCCTGAAGGCCGCGTTCCAGAAGCCGGGCGACCTGTTCGGTTACGTGCGGCAGTTCTTCTTCCGGCTTTTGCAGCACAAGGCCGGGAGAGCTTTCCAGCATGGCGGGCGGCAGCAGACGCGTCAGGGCGTCCATGCCCGGCAGCGTCTCCAGATCGCGCACCAGCACGAAGACAGGGCAGGAGCGGCGGCGGCTGAGCAGGAACTGCTGTACAATATTGGCCAGATTCATACCGCGCGCGGGCAGGAGGTCTTCCCCGGTCTCGCGCAGGGTGCGGGCCGACACGACCAGCACCAGCCCCCGGAAGGGGCAGCCGCCGCGCTGGCGCGCGGCCAGTTCCAGCAGCGTGCTCCAGTCCTGCGCGTCGCCTTCGGGCGCGGCGCATTCCAGCGCTACGGACGAGCGCAGAAAATGCCAGTGCAGCGGCGCGTTGTCGTCGGCGGGCACGGTCTTGCCGGCCCCCTGAAAGAGCGAGGGGCCGTCATCCAGTGTCAGGGTCAGAAACCACGGCTGACTGAAGCGCAGGGTCTGATGAAAGCGTGCGGGCGACGTAGCCATGATCTGCATGCCCTGCCGCCATGCGTCGGCCATGCCGCCTATGGCGGGGGCGTTCATGGTTACGGCCTGCTGTTCGTCAAGCACCTTGCGGATGAAAAGCTTTTTGTTGCTCCAGCGCACTCCGGCCCGTACGGCAATAATCAGAACCGCCAGCGCCAGCAGGCCCAGCAGTATGACCGCGCCGGTTGCCAGCGGCCAGTGCATCCACCATGCCAGCGCCGTCAGAAGCCCCAGAACCAGCGCCAGCAGCGCCAGACAGAGCAGTACTTTCAGAATTTTGCCTAATACCTGCATGTGTATGAATCCTTGCGGATGGAGAAAACGTCTTCGGAGGCGCTAAGGCCTGTTAACATAAATTCACAAGCTATTTCAGATGAATATATGTTGCGGCCACGCATGACCATTGAAAGATGCCTGCCACATTGTCTGTGCCCCTTGCGCGCCGGCCCGGGGGGCTTCCTTCCCCCGGAAGAGCGATTTAGCGGGAACACCCTTCAGGGGCGTTTTGCCTCAGGCCGTAAGGTTTTGAAAGGCGAAGCGTTTCAAACTGAAAATGCGCTAAAATTTCGGCAGCGGAATGTCGGCCAGCACGGCGGCGCACAACGCGCCGAACAGCAGGACAAGCACAGGCGGCAGAATAACGTAGGCGGCCTTTTCCAGCGCGACGGCCACAAACGGAGCAACGGGCCTCTCCTGCGGAAGATTGGGCGTCGGGGGAGGCTCGTCGCGCAGCAGAAGAGCGTGCGCGGCCTTGCGGCAGCGGTTGAGCGTTTCCGGGGTATCGCGCAGCATGCCCTTGAAGCCGTACAGCAGGCAGAGAGCATAGACGCGGACGGCTGCGGTGGAAAGTTCGTCGCCGCCGTGAAGGACAAAGGCTTCCAGAGCCCGGAGAACCTCGTCGCCAAATTCTTCTTCCTCACCGGCGGCGGGAGGTTCGTTTTCCGCCGGAGGGAGCGCGTTGCGGATAATGCCTGTCAGACGGGTAAAGAACTCCCGGCCGGCGGACGTTGTGCCGCAATACCGGTACTGCAGGCTGTGGGAAAGCCAGTCCGCCGCGTCAAGGCGGGGACTTTGCAGGAGCAGTTCGTCAACCCAGGCATAGACGGCAAAACGGGCGTTGTCGCAGGCCAGCCGGATGTGGCGGGCCGCGTCGTCCGTCCCGTCGGCCGCATCCGGCAGGGGGAGCGTTGCGGGAAGGGGCGCGGGCAGCGCCTCCGCGGGACTCGGGAGCGGGCGGCTGCGTTCTTCGTCGGCCAGAGCCTGCAGGCGCTCGCGCACTTCGTGCAGCGGCAGAGCCAGCCCTTCGGGGGCGCTGGCGCAATGCAGGGCTTCGGCCATCAGGCGGGAAAATCGGGACAGAAAGTTCATGCGCAAAAGGGTTCGGGGTGGAAAACTCAGAGTATTTTCAGTTTGAAAGGCGTTGCGTTTCAAACCCTGCGGCCTGTCGTTTTCGCGGAAAAACGTGGTTTTTCCGCTCAATTCGGGCCGGGGGACGCTGTGCCGCCGCCTCGGGGTCCGCTTTTTTCAAAGGCAGACGCGCTATCGCTGGATGACGGCCAGCACAACGGACAGATCCTCGGGGGGACCGGGAAGCATGAGGGCAAGATTGCCGTGCTGCATGATTTTGCGCCAGAGGGGATCATTCTGGTCAATGGTGAAATAGAGCGTGTCCGTCCGCAGGGGGAGACCCGCGGGCGGCTGCTGAGAATGGCGCAGGCGCACGCCGGGAAGGGCCTGCGCCACAATGCCGTCGAGGCTTTCGGTCGGCGCCAGCTTGGCAAGGCGTTCCATACGTTCGGCCATGCCTTCGGCCTGAGACGTTCTGACCAGCAGCCAGTAGGTATAGACGCCCGCCCGGGCACTCTGGGGCATGACGGTGCCCAGCAGTTCGGGGCGGCCCTGTTTTTCCAGCGCAAAGGTAAATGCGGGACCGATGACGAAGGTATCCACAAGACGGGCTATGATGCCGCAGGCGGCCTGAAAACAGCGCTGGAGATTTTCGTGATCGTAGGGCGGCAGGGCGCGCGTGCCCTGCGGCGTTTCTCCCAGCGCGGAGAGCGTTGCGGAAAAGACGGACAGCTCGCCCACCAGGCGGCAGAGGGCCCGGTAGACGGGCCAGGGATGGATGGACGGCGCATCCAGAAACTGCTCCAGCTCGGGAGCGTTGCGGCTGAGGACCCCAAGCACGCTGAACAGGGTGATACCGTGCAGGGAGGATACGCCGGAAACGCCCGCGTCGCCGGCAATAATCTTGTATTCCTCCAGCTGATGACTGCGCGACAGCAGGGTGTCCCGCACATCGTGCAGCAGGCGGCGCAGCTCGGGGGCGGCGTTGATGTCCACGCAGGGCGGCGTAAAGGATGTGTCGAGACGGACGCGCTCGCCGTCGCGGATGAGACGCGCCAGAGGAAAACGCGGCAGATCGGGGCAGTCGTCGGGGCTGAAGCAGAGACGCAGATTAAAACGCAGGGTGTTGATATCGGCTTCCGGGCCGTCACCCATGAGATCGGGGACGGTTTCCGGCGCAAGCGGGGCCGTATAACGGAATGTTTCGGGCGCGTCGGCGGGGGAGTCCGTCCGCAGGACGTTATTTCCCTGCTCGCGGAATCCGGCCAGCGCCAGCCAGACGGGCAGCGGTTCTTCCGGCGTTGTCCAGGAGGCAAGGAAGGAGCGGGGCGGCAGACTGGCGTTGGCGGGCAGCACGGCCCATTCGCCGGAATGAAGCAGCAGTTCCAGCCGGGTGACCTCGAACGTGCCGTTATTCAGGGCTTCTTCATTGACGGCCAGACGGCGCACGCCCCAGAGATAGGGGTTCAGCAGGGAAACCATGCGCGTAAGCGTCGCGAGCTGCTGCCTGTGGGCAAGCTGGAAATGCTGTGGCTGCAAGAAAAGGCCGTGTTCCCAGAAAAGCGGATTATCGTACACGTTCGGCTCCTGTGACACTGAGAGAGCTTTCTCCAAGGCGGATCAGCACCTGGGCGGGGGCGGCATTGTACAGCGTTGTCCGGAAGATGACGCCTTCCGTACTTGTGTGCAGGGGGAAGGGCAGAACGGCGGCGCACTGATCCGGGATAAGATGAGTATAGCCGGCCACGACGCCGAGATAACGGGCGTGTTCGGCGCGATCCATGACGATATCCAGTTGTGCGCCGGGCTGGAGCTGAAACAGACGCGCGCTCTGGGCCTGTGCCGTCTCGGGACGGCATTGCAGCAGTTCGTCGAGGCCTTCGGGGTGAGCGCTTTTGGTCGTAAAGGCCGCATAGTCCCTGAGCTGGTACAGACAGAGCGTCAGACCCAGCGACGTGTTTCTGTCTCGATTGAGATCCGGAGATGCCTCCAGACGGCAGCGCAGTCCTCCGGGCTCCAGATTCCAGACCACGTCGGCGGGATTTTCGACCGCCGGGGGCAGCGGCTGCGCGGGCTCGGGCGACGTGCCGCCGCAGGCCGTCAGCAGCAGGCCGCAGACCAGCGCAGCGGCCAGCGCGGGATAACGGCAGCGTCCGTTATGGCGATGGCGGCTAGGCAATCTGCACCTTCGCCTGGGCGGCCATGCAGCACATGCCCGTGGTGTTGCCCTGATTGTGCTTGGTGCTTGCCCCCTGGGACACGGCAGCCTTGCCTTCCAGCGACACCTTTTGCGAGCCCTTTGTAAATTCGCCCTTGCCGATGAACTTCCCCGAAGCCGTGCCGCCGTTGACGCCCGGCTCGTCGCCGTTGGAAAGCGCCGTTGCGGACTTGATGTGCAGGGCCGGAGAACCGTCGATAAAGACCTTGGAACAGGCCGTGTTGGGCGTGACCATGGAACACTGAAAAATGTTGACGTAGGGCGTCGGCACGGGAGAGCCGGGGGGCGCGGGCGTCTGGCAGACGTCCGGCGGCGTGCTCATGCAGGTGCCGCCTTTGAGGGTGAGGGCAAACATGGGCTAGCCTACCTTGATGTGTCGTCCGTCAATATCAACCTGTTCGGCGGCGCGGATGTCGGCACGTTCGGCGCGCAGGCGGTAGGATGTGCGGGCTTCGCTGCGGACACGCCCGGCGGCGCGATGCGCGAGGTCCTCCACCGTTTCGTCCAGCGCGCCATAATGCCCGGAATGACGCAGCGCCCGTTCCTTCAGATCGCGGCAGAGCGTCCGCACGGCGGCAAAGCCCTGAAGAAGCAGATGCCCGCCCAGGGTCAGCAGACCTGCCCGCAGGTCAATGGTACGGCCGGACAATTGCAGATCATCGGCGTTGAAGCTCAGTTCCCGGGCCCGGAGGCGCGTCCGCGCGGGGAGAAGCACGTCGCCGCGGGCGTGCGTGTCGGCCCGTTGCAGAACGCTGATGGCCCAGGCGTTGCCGTCGTCCAGCAGCGCCAGCAGCACAGTGTCCCCGGGTTCCGGCTGCAGCAGACAGCCTTCGGCCCGACGAGCGCGCACAAGGCCGAAGGAACCGGCCGTCAGCAGTGCGTCGCCGTCGCGGGCCCTGACAATCCCGGAGGTCAGAGCGCTGCCGTTGTATGCCTGTGCAAGTGCTTCCATGCCTGTATTTCTCCATTAGAGCATTTTCAGTTTGAAATGCTTTGCATTTCAAACCATACGGCCTGTCGTTTCGCGGAAAAAGCGCGGTTTTTCCGCTCACTTCGGGCCGTGCGGCGCTGTGCCGCCGCCTCGCGTTTCACCTTTTTCAAAGGTGAAACGATCTAGACTGAAAA
>CAMBWG010000002.1 GCA_945871415.1 uncultured Desulfovibrio sp. | reverse complement strand
GGGGAAGAAAACCCTTTTTGCCGCGAGCAAAAGGGGTTTCTTCCCCCTCAAAAAAACGTAATGAGTCCTGAGCCTAGTCAAAGTCTGCCAGCAGGGCTTCGAGGCCGAGAACAGGGGAGAGGGGGCTGGAGCGCAGGTCCTTGCCCAGGCCGATGCAGGCTTCCTGCATGGATGAGGCGGAGACGCCGTTGCGGATGGAGCTGTGCGCTTCCATGAAGGCGGCCAGACGATCGCAGACCTTGATCAGGGCCCCGTCCTTGGGATCAAGGCTGTCGTGATTGAAGCGTTCGTGCAGGGTGAAGAAATCTTCCACCTGTTCGGCATGCCCGTTGCGCATGATGGCGTCGTGGAATTCCGAGCCGGTTTCCATGCCGAGATAGTAGCCCAGACGATCCGCCAGCGCCCCGTAGCCGTCGCGGCGCAGGGGCTGGAAAATGCGGTGCTGGAGTTCCTCTTCTTCGTACTGGCGGATGATGTCCGGAAGGCTGGGGACGGAGGTCTTGACCGGCGCAATGATGTCGCGGGTCAGCAGCTCCGGCAGATCGTGAAGCAGGCCGCAGAAGAAGTTGTTGCAGGCCCGGGCCGGGCATGCGCCGATTTTCAGACTGAAGAAATAGGCGTAGACCGCCACGAGGAACATATGCCCGAGCACCGAGGTGGCGGGAATGCGCGGCACCTGCGTCCAGCGAATCTGGAAACGGAGCCTGCCGCAGAGGTTGGCCACGCGGGCCAGAGCGTCCGTGCCGTCCAGAATGGCCGTCATTCCGGCAAGATCGCGGAAGGCATCAAGGCGGCTGCGGAAGGACGCCGCTATTTCCTCCATTTCCTCGTCAAAGGTATTTACGGGACGGATCAGGCAGAACTCCCACGAGGACGCATACATGTGCGCGGCAGCCAGAATGCGCCGCGCCAGCAGATCGTCGGGAGCCGCTGTCGTTTCCAGCGATTGTTCATGCCACTGTTGCAGGCGGAGCCAGAAATCGCCCAGCGGCCCGACGCTCGGTTCCAGCCTTTTCAGCACATGGGCCGTGAGCTGGCGGAAATGCTCGGGGTTTTCCTTGATGCGGTAAAAAACCGGCGGCTTGATGTCTGTGATGATCAGGCGGTAGAGGTAGTCGGCAATGCCGCCTTCCACAAGGCGCCGGGCTATGGCCGTACGCCTTTCGCAGGGCAGGGAAGAGGTGTTTTCCTGCCACAGCAGGCAGGCCGTCAGCATTTTGTGGGCCTGCTTGTCCAGCTCCACCAGCTCCACGGGGCGCAGCTTGTCGTTCCAGCGCAGGAGATAGGCCCCGGAAAACACCAGCTGCAACAAACTCTTCCGTAATGCCGTCATGGGCAAGACCTCCCTTCCTGTCGGTTTTCGTTCAAGGTACGCCATGCGCCCGGTAAAGGCCACACCCTTTGCGGCACTTTCCTTTTTCCGGCAAGTGGACTAGACTCTGAGCCTCTGTTATGGCGTGCCGGAAAGAGCTTCTTGCCTCTGCTCCCTCACTGAAATATCCCCTGTCCCCGAGAGGAGTCGCTCATGGGCAGTATCGCAGCGTCTGTACTCTGTCTCTGTTTTATTATCGCCGCCGGTGTTGTCGGCACGTCCGGGACTGTCGGCAGCGGACTGCTGGCGGGCGCGGGGCTTGCCGCTCTGGGCGCACTTGTGGCGGCTTTCCTTCAGCGGAAACAGCAGGAACGCATCAGAGCGGCATTGGGAACGACCGGAAACGGCGCGGCTCTTTGCCATTCCGTGGATGAATGCCTGACGGGCCTGCGCGAACGCTGCGCCTCTCTGGAAAAGGATGTGGAAAGCGCCCGCGCCGAGCAGGCATCCGCCACACGGGAACTGACCGGGCAACTCGAAGAGGCCCGGAAGAAAATCAGTGATCTGGCGGCCGAGAAAGACAAGGCCATGCCCATATTCAAGCAGGTGCACAACTCCTGCATGCAGTTTGTTGCCGAGCTGGGCAATATGGCGCTGCTGGTCGGTAATGTGGATAACGGCGTGGAAGTGCAGCGCTTCCGTCTGGCGGAAGTTTCTTCGGCCATGACGCAGATTTCTCACGCCGCGCGCGAAGTTTCCCAGCGGGTGGGCGATTTGTCCGACAATGCCGAAGCTTCGCGTGAAAAGGCCGTAACCGGTCAGGAGCAGGGCAAAGGCGCGGTGGAATCCATTGACCGCGCCAAGGAAACCATTCTGCATCTCAAGCGTGCCATGGATACGCTGGGCCAGCGCGCCAGCGATATCGGTCAGGTGATGAGCGTCATCAATGAAGTGGCGGATCAGACCAATCTGCTGGCGCTCAATGCCGCCATCGAAGCCGCCCGTGCCGGAGAAGCCGGGCGCGGCTTTGCCGTGGTGGCCGACGAAGTGCGCAAGCTGGCGGAAAAGACCATGAGCGCCACCAAGGAAGTGGAAGAAGCCGTCCTTGCCATTCAGGAAGAAACCCGCCGCAATATGGATGCCGTGGAAGAGGCTGCGGAACTTTCCGTCGCCGGATCGGAGCGCGCGGGAGCGGCCGGGGCCTTCATGGTGGAAATCGTGACCCGGATGGAAGAAACCGCGGAGCATCTGCGCGTCATTCGCACGGCGGCGCAGGAGCAGTCCGGCAGCAGCGAGCAGACGACCAGCGCCCTGGACGAGGTGCACGAAGTGGCCGAGCGCACGGCTTCCCTCATGTCCGATTTTACGGGGCAGCTTCTGAATCTCAAGGGCAGCATGGAAGAGCTGGATCTTATCATGCATGCCGTGGCTTCGGGAGATTTTGATCTTGTGACGCACCGCAAGGATGTCTTTGTGGAATGGTCGGACTCCCTCAAGCTGGGCGTGCCCATCATCGACGAGCAGCACCGCATGCTGTGCAGTTATATCAACGAGCTGTACCGGGCCGTGCGTTCGCGGGCCGATCGCAATGTCATCGGCAGGATTATCGAACAGCTCAAGGGCTACACGGTGGCGCATTTTACCTCGGAAGAGCAGTTCTTCAAGCATTCCGACTACCCCAAGACGCTGCAGCATATGGACGTGCATCAGAAGTTCGTGCGGCGTCTGGAAGAAATCGAACAGGACTACAAGAACGGCAAGAGCGATGTGGGGCCGGATCTGCTTTCCTTCCTCAAGGACTGGCTCATCAATCATATTCAGGGCACAGACCCTTCCTATCTGCCCTATATCAGAAAGTAGTCCTCTGGTTACCGCTGCAAGTGAAGAAGGCCCCCGCGTGGCGGGGGCCTTCTTTGTTGGCGGCGGCCGGTGTCAGAGCGTTTCAACTTTGAAAAAGGTGAAACGCGAGGCGGCGATACAGCGCCGCCCGGCCCGAAGTGAGCGGAAAAAACGCCTTTTGCCGCGAAGCGACAGGCCGTATGGTTTGAAATGCGAAGCATTTCAAACTGAAAATGCTCCGGACGCGCCGCGGCCTTTTGCCGGCGTCGGGTTTACAATGCCTTGCGTCGCGTCCAGACATGATGCAGGGCCAGCGCCGTAAAGGCGACGCCCGCCGCCACGTGCGCTTTTTTGCCCATCAGACTCAGCAGGACGGTTGCCGCAAACGTCCCGGCAAGGGCGCGGGTAGCCAGTTTGCGCGTGCTCAGAGGGCGCGGACGGGGAGCGGAAACGAGAGCGCGTTCTTCCATGATGACCTCCGATAAAAATGAAATTGACTTCCAATCTCTTGACAAGCAGACAAGTTTACGTAAACTTTTTTCGTGAAGAAAAAAAGACGCTGGTTGCAATTTTTTCTGCAAGCGACAAGGAGTCTGTTATGAGCATTATCAGCCTGCGACAGATGGCAGTGGGACAGCAGGGCAAGATCGCCGCCGTGGAAGCCCTTGGAGAAATGGGGCGTCGCATCCGCGACATGGGCATCATTCCGGGAACGACCGTTTCCGTGGTGGGACGTGCGCCGTTGCGTGACCCCGTGGCGCTGCGCATTTCCGGCGTCACCATTTCCTTGCGCAACAGCGAAGCTGATCACATCAGCGTCGACATCGGCAATTAGCCCCCGGAGCCCGGTCCTGCCGGTGCCGGGGAGGCGTCCGTTGTCGATGCTGTTGAATGTCTTTTGTCCGGGAAGGGCCGGACGCATTCCTTTCGGAGGGCGTGCGGGCGGCGGTACTTCGCCGCCCGATCGGAAAGGAGGGGTACGACAGCGTTGCCGGATGGCTGTTCATCCGGCGGACGGCTGCACAGCCGCGCGTTATGCGCTTCATGCAAAAGCGTCGGCGACGGGCGATGTGCCGCCATTTTTATTACCTTTTTCTTTGCCAAGGGAGCGTAAGATGAACGAAACCTTCAAGTATGCCCTGTTTTTTCTGGGCGGCGTCGCCGTCGGCGCCATCGGCGCGGTGGCCGTGAGCCGCGGCAAGCTTGACGTCAAACCTCTTGCCGCTGATCTTTTGAGCCGCGGCATGGACGTCAAGGAAGCTCTGGCCCGCAAGGTGGCGGCCGTCAGGGAAGATATGGAAGACCTCGCGGCCGAGGCCCGCGCCGCTCAGGAACAGCGTAAGGGCGCCTAGGCAGGGAGCGCGCATGCGGTTTTTCATTGTTCACGAACTGGAAACTTCCGAGGGCGTTCGACTGCGTGCGCGCGCCGACAGACACTTTTCCCTGTCGGAAGCCGAAGGGCTGGCGGACGCGCTCGACGCTGTCGAAGGCGTTGAGGGCGTCCGTGTCAATCCGCTGGTGGGCAGCGTTCTGCTGCTCTTCCTGCCTGAAGCTCGGGAGCGGGTTCTTTCCGCGCTGGCGGCGGCCGGCGACGGCCTGCCTGACGAGCCTCCGCAGCGGCGCCAGCCGCTTTCCGTGTCCGTTGCTGAAGGTTCCATCCCCGAACTTCCCGCCGTGCCCGGAGAAAACGGCGATCCCGGGCTCTGGCCTCTGTTCCGCTTCATGTTTGTGCGCCCGCTGCTGCCTCCGGCATTGCGTATCTTTTCCAGCCTGACCAGTGCGCTGCCCTATCTGTGCAAGGGGTTCCGGGAGCTCTTTCAGGGCAAACTCAATGTGGATGTGCTGGATGCCGCGGCCATAGGCGTTTCTCTGCTGCGCCGGGATTTTTCCACTGTCACCATGCTGACGCTGCTTCTGGGGCTGGGGGAAACGCTGGAAGCCTGGACCCGCCGCAAGTCTCTGGAAAGCCTGCGCGACAGTCTGGCGCTCAATGTGGATCAGGTCTGGCTGCTGGTGGACGGCACGGAAGTCTGCGTGCCGTTGTCGGAAGTACGGGAAGGCGATCTTGTGGTGGTGCGCGACGGCGGTTCCATTCCTGTGGACGGCGTGGTTGAGGACGGCGAGGCCGTCGTCAATCAGGCTTCCATGACCGGCGAGCCTCTCGGCGTGCCGCGCGGCAAGGGGGCGTCCGTCTATTCCGGCACGGTGGTGGAGCAGGGGCGTCTTGTTATTCGCGCCGTGCATGTGGGCGACGGCACCCGCCTGCAGCAGGTTGTCAGCTTCATCGAGCAGTCCGAGGCTCTCAAAGCCGGCATTCAGGGCAAGTTTGAGCGCATGGCGGATATGGCCGTGCCCTTTACCTTTGGTCTTGCCGGTCTTGTCTGGCTGCTTACCCGCGATCCGCTGCGGGCCTCGTCGGTGCTGCTGGTGGACTATTCCTGCGCCCTGCGCCTTGCAACGCCGCTGGCCGTGCTGGCTTCCATGCGTGAAGGTGCGCGGTATGGCGTGGTCATCAAGGGCGGACGTTTTCTTGAGGCGCTGGCCGAAGTGGATACGGTCGTTTTCGACAAGACGGGCACGCTGACCAATGCCCAGCCGTCCGTGCGGGACGTCGTGCCCGCACCCGGTTTTGAGCGTGATTTTGTGCTGCGCATCACCGCCTGTCTTGAGGAGCATTTTCCCCATCCCGTTGCCCGTGCCATCGTGCGTGGCGCTCAGGAGGAAGGTCTGCAGCATGAAGAGGAGCATGCCGAAGTGGAATATGTCGTGGCGCACGGCGTGTCCTCCAGCCTGTACGGACAGAAGGTCTGCGTCGGCAGCCGCCATTACATAGAACAGGATGAGGGAGTGAGCCTCGACGTGCTGGAAGACGCCATTGCCGCGCATACGGCGGAAGGGCATTCGCTCATTTATCTTGCCGTGGATGGCCGCCTTGCCGGTTTCATTGCCATCGAGGATCCTCTGCGGCCCGAGGCCGCATCCGTCATCGAGGAACTGCGTCGGACCGGCATTAAGCGTATTCTTATGCTGACCGGCGACGATGAGCGCACGGCACGGACCGTGGCGACGCGCCTCGGTATTTCCGAGTATCGTGCGGGCGTTTTGCCGACGGACAAGGCCGGCGTGGTGGAGGAGCTGACCGCCCAGGGCTGCAAGGTGCTCATGATTGGGGACGGTATTAATGACGCTCCGGCTCTGTCGGCGTCGCATGT
The DNA here is from genome assembly GCA_945871415.1 of uncultured Desulfovibrio sp. Taxonomy (GTDB): domain Bacteria; phylum Desulfobacterota; class Desulfovibrionia; order Desulfovibrionales; family Desulfovibrionaceae; genus Desulfovibrio. The sequence continues at coordinate 15,658 of CAMBWG010000002.1, read as the reverse complement.
GGGTATTTCCATGTGCGGCGGCGCGGATCTGGCCCGCGAAGTTGCCAACGTACAGCTTTCCTCCCCCGATCTGCGGGCCCTGCTTGTGGCCCGCGAGCTGGGCCGCCGTACCCTGCGCCGTATTCATGTCAATTTCGGCATTACCATGATCCTGAACAGCCTGTTTCTTGCCGGGGGGCTTTTCATGATTTTATCGCCCGGTATTTCGGCTCTGCTGCATAATCTGACGACGCTTGGCGTGACGCTGAATGCCATGCGGCCCCATCTTTCCGAAACAGAAGCGCGGCGGGCGCTGCCCGCCCCCGAGGAGACCGCCTAGATGCTGGATAACCTGAAATTCCTCAAGTATGTGCGGAGCTTTACGGAAGGACGGGTGCGCCTGCGCCATCCGGCGCTGGAAAATGCCCGCATTGCCGCCCTGGCGCAGGATTCTCTGTCCGGGATTCCCGGCGTGCTTGAGGCCTCCGTCAATACGCAGACCGGTTCCGCCCTTCTGCTCTACGATTCCGCGCGGGTGACGCAGGACATGCTGGTGGAAAAAGGCGTTCTCTGGGCGCAGTGGCTGGATAACTGCCTGCAAAGCGGCACTGTAAGCATGCCTCCGGCACTCTAGAAAGTTAGTTATATGGGGGGAAGGGAAACCCCTCTGCTGGCGCGAGAGGGGTTTCCCTTCCCCCCAGACCCCCCAACCCTTCCCCAGCGCGCTTTTATCGGGACAGTGTGGCGTTACTGGGACACTGGCGTTTTCCTTTTGTCGCACGTCTCCCGGAGAACCTTTTTGCGTCTTTGGAGATAGGACTGCGTTTTTGCTCCTGTCGTTCCGTTTTCGTCAGAGAGCAGATAAAATTTCTTAGAGCGTGTCATCTTTGAAAAAGGTGAGACGCGAGGCGGCCCGAAGCGAGCGGAAAAACGTGCTCTTTCCGCTCGCTTCGGGCCGTATGGTTTGGAAGGCAATGTGTTTCAAATGGAAAATGTTTTGTGACACCGGGGGACGGCGATTGACGGACTGCGACCGCATATCCGCAATCTCCCGTCCTTCTGAATAAAGCGCGCTGGGGAAGGAGAGGGGGCTTGGGGGAGAGGGAACACCTCCCGCGCGAGCGGCGACCGAATGGCGGCCGCAGGCCGTGCCCGTTGCGACGAAGGAAGCTACGGGCATCGACAGCAGAGATGAGGGGTTCCCTCTCCCCCAACAAAAAACGCCGCGGGTAAATCAGCCTCTGCGGCGGCGGAAGCGGATCAGCAGTTCCCGGACTTCCTGCCGAGAGAGGCCGAGGAAGGCGGGCAGCACGGCAGCAAACAGAGCCACGCAGCAGGTATAGAGGATGCCGGACAGGAAGAAGCGCGGGATGCTCTCCACATTGCCCAGACCGGCAAGGAGACTGGCTTCACGACAGCCCCAGGCCAGAGCCAGCAGGGCGGCAAGACTCCATATCTGATGTGCGAGATTGCGCCAGAAATGGAGCGGCACAAAGCGGGAGGCCAGCCAGAGATAGATATTGACGGTCAGCATCTGGACGAAGACCGTTTTGCAGGCCAGGCCCACAGCGCCGAGGTGGAAGCCGTAGAGCTCCTCGGGAGCCAGCAGCAGCCAGGCGGTTGCAAGACCGTAGACGCATTCCGCCGCGGCCATGTTGCGCAGCACGCGGGTCCGGCCGGTGGCATGAAAGACGGAGCCCGCCAGCTGCCCGTAGGCCTGATGCAGAGGGTAGAGAGCCATGATCTGCACGGGCACGATGGCAGCGGCAAATTCCTCGCCGCCGAAAATGCGCACGAGGGCCGCGCCTTCGATCAGGGTGAAACAGGAAAAGTAGGCCGCCACCACGTAGAGGAGAGGCGCAAAGCGATTGATCAGACGTCCCATAGCCGCGGCATCCTTGCGTCCCCAGGCAATGGAAAGCTCGCGCATGACCAGCGGCGTCATAGCGGAGACAAAGAGAAAGCAGGCCATGCTGACCTTTTGCGACAGGGCAAAAAAGCCCTGCTCGGCGCTGCCGTCGAACCATTGCAGCAGCCAGCGCTCCGCGGACAGCATGGCAAAGGAAAGCAGCGCCTGCACAAAGAGCGGGTGGCTGTAGTCAAAGAATTCCCGCGTATAGGCGCGGCGGGTATGGGCCGCCAGCGAGAGGGGCACTGGCGCGCCGAAGCGCCGCCGCCAGGCTGTGCGCGTTACGAGCCAGTACCCGAAGGCCGTGGAACCCAGCATGACATACTGCTGGGCAAAGAGCGTATGGACGGTGAGGGCATCCCACCAGAAGAGCGCGCCCAGCGCCACGACGGCGACAAGCGAAAGCGCTGTGCGCACCAGTTCGGAAGGGACGGTTTCGCCGAGGGCATCGTTGGTGGAGCGTAAAACACGTCCCCACCAGGTCAGAAATGCCCAGATGGCGGCCAGGGGCGCGAGCCAGCCCGGCACATCGGGCATGAGCAGGTTGCCGACGGACGGCACCAGCATGAGCGCCGCCGCGGCGAGGCTGATGCAGAGTACCAGCAGGCCCATACGCACGTAAAAGGCAATGAGTCCGCCCTCTCCCTGCCGCCGCGAAAGGGCATTGTAGAAGCAGGTGGACGTGCCCATGTCGAGGAAGCCGGACAGCTGCTGAAAGAGATTGGTGGCAAAGCTGTAGTTGCCGTACATCTGCGGCCCCAGGGCACGCGGCAAGATGGCCTCCATGACGAGATAGACCGGCACGGAAGCCACGTTGGCCAGGAGCTTGTAGGCATAGCGACGCGCCAGCGTGGGGGTGGATGCCTGCATGGATCAGCTCAGCTGCGCGGGGGCGTTCAGTGCCCGGGCGGCCACGTCGGCAAGGGGCAGAGCGTGCACGGTCTGCCCGTCAAAGATGGTGCAGGGGGTCTGATCGCCGCTTGCGGCAAGGGCGCGCAGCACGGGCATGTCGTCCAGCGTCGGGCCGAGGCAGGAAAGCGCCCATGCGGCCATGCCGCGGCAGACGGTGTCCCTGTCGAGAGCCGCGCCCTTGCGCAGCCAGGGGCGGGCGGGAGCGGCCAGATCGGGGCGGCTCCGGGCAAGACGGCCGATGGCCCAGTAGCAGGAGCGGCGCAGGACATCCTGATCGCAGAAATTGTCGTCCTTTTCCAGTTCGATGATGTAGGAAATCAGAACGCGGTGAAACTCCCGCCCTGCCTGCGGGCAGGCGGCGGCAATTTCGCCGAAGGCTTCGGGGATGCCCCAGCCGATATTCCCGGATTCCTCGTTCATGTGCCACATGAGACGGCGCATGATGTTGCGCATGTCTTCGGGGTGCGCTTCGGCAATGCGATTGACGACGCGTCCCAGGGCCACGGCGGCGCGATGGCGCGTCAGGGGCTCCAGCGGCAGGCAGGCAATGAGCGGTCCCACGGCGGAGAGGCCGTAGTCTTCTATTTCCGTCAGATGATCCTGCCAGTCCTCTCCGGCCAGCAACGGTCTGAGACGAGCTTTCAGGGCGCGCATGCGCGGCGTGCGGCGTTCCGGTGTTTCCATAGCGTCTCCTTGTGATCCGGCGTCCGATCAGGATTTTGGCCGGATGATGGCCCCGTCTTCCTTGATTTGCAGCTTGCGCGCCATGAGCTCGCAGACATTCTGGAACTTGCCGTTGACGACCCGGAACGTCTCCACCCGCTGGGCAAAGGCCGGCCCTTCTTCGGTAATGCGCCGTTCCAGCAGTTCCACGGCAAAGGCGTACAGGGCGGTGTCCGCCTGATTCAGTTCCGCGGCCAGCTCCCGATCCCTGTCCGTCAGGGGCGGCAGGGAGGCATCCTTGCGCAGGACGTTCCGGCGCTCGTAGAACAGACGGGTCAGCCCCAGCGTCTTTGCCAGCAGGAGCAGGCTTTCGTCGAAACGTTCCTGTATGCCGAAGCAGCAGAAGGCGTTTTCCAGACGATCCTTTGCCCTTTCCAGCGCTTCGGCGTCGTCGATGTTCTTGAATTTCCCGGCCAGCGCATGGGTCATGAAGTTGCTGCCGCGCAGGCAAAGCTGATGCTCCCTGCCCGTGAGATAGTGCTCGAACGATATATTGTTTTCGTTCAGATAGGCATACATATGATTGCGGGGCCAGGTCCGCAGGAAGCGATATTCCGAAATCAGGCGGGATACGGGTTCCCGCAGAAAGGTAAATATGCGCACAGGACGCCCGTACAGCGTGGGCGGATAGAGGGACTGCGGCATGAGATGTCCCTGAATAAGGCGCAGGCGATTCAGGCGCTCCACCTCCAGTTCGCGGCAGGCGGCGTAATCCTCGCGCCGGTAGACGCTCAGAACCTCTTCGGGGGCGAAGTTGTCCTTGAGAATGGCATTCAGGGTCGTGCCTGCCGTGCGGGGCAGGTGAAAGAAGAAAAAGGGAGCCTCGGGCTGCGGCTGTGTCGTCATGGTTTCCGTCCTGCTGAAGATGCGCTGCGCATGCGGCACTGTACACGCGTGGTCAAGGATGTTGCAAGTCCGTCGGGCGCAGGAATTCGCTTGAAGAGGGGAGGTCTTTTGCGCTAGAGCAGTTCAACGTCGGCGCATGCCGTCATACCGGGGAAAGGAATCCTGTCTTTTCTCCGGGCTCCTCAATTCGCCTTCTTCCCCGGCGAGTCCGGTCTTTTGTCGGACAGCGCCAAGGAGTCCCGATGTCGCATTCCCCGAAAAATCTTGTCATGCCGACCCTTCCCGCGCCTGGCGGTTTCCGGGCGGCGGATCTGCTTTTTATTCTGCTGGCCGCGCTTTATGCCGTCGCCGTTGCCTGCGGCGTGCCGGACATGGCTTCGGGCGGCGCGGACATGGACAGCGACCTCAGCACCTATGCCTTTTCCATGGCCGGTCTGGCCCATCCTGAATATTTCATCAATGATCCCATCCTGCGCACGCTGACCCCGGCCAATTCCTTCTGGAATCTTTTTCAGTTCTTTGCAGATCTGCTGACCCCGGACAACGCCTATGCCGTGGGCCTGTTCCGAGCGGGTGCGCTGACCATCTTTCTGGGGCTCTGCTCCGCCTATGCTCTGGGCCGCTGGCTGTTTTCCAGCCCCGGGCTTGCCGCCCTGCTGGCCATGCTGTTCAGCGTCACCATCTGGGTGGGCTGGGGGACCTTCTGGGGGCTGACCCATTCCGACCCCATTCCGCGCACGCTCTATGCCGCTCTGTGGCCGCTGCTTCTGCTGGCGGGGCTGGCCGGGGCGGCCCGGGCCTGCCTGCGTCCGCTCGCCATGTTCTGCGTCGGCCTCAGCGTCTGGATGCACGGCCTCAACGGCCTTGCCTTCGGCGGTATGCTTTTTTGCGCCTATGCCCTGATGAAGCCGGATACCCTGAATTTCAAGGGGCATGCGCTTAATCTGCTGCTCTGCCTTGTCTGTTACTTCATCCCCGTGGTTATTTTCCTGCGGGCGTCGCTGGGGCAGCCGCAGGACTTTACGTCCGGGGATATGGCAACATTTCTGGAGCTGTTCCGCCTGCGCTGGAGCCGCGACTACACGCAGACAGTGGAGGCCATTCCCGGCTATCTGTTCCGTTATGCCTTTCAGCCGCCGATTTTCCTGCTGGCGGTCTGCGGAGCCTGCGTGGCCTGGCGGACCGGATCGGAGCGTGTCCGCCTGCTGCTGCGTCTCTATCCCGGTATGCTGATCGGTCTGGCGTTTGTCGTCCTGTTCAGCTGGGCGGAAAGCCGCTTCGCGGCCCAGTACGGCCGTCTGCCCATGGGGCATGAACTGATCCGCGGACTGCGCTATCTCATTCCTCTGTCCTGGCTGCTGATTGTCGCCCTGCTGGCGCCGTTGTGGCCGCGTATTCCCCGGCTGCTGCGCGTGACGGCGGTTGTCGCGCTGGCCTGCGGGCTTTTCCTCGGCAATCCCGACAGGCAGAACGTGGGCGCGCAGCATGCCGTTGCACAGTGGACGGGGCTGCCGCTGCCCTATGAGCAGCGCGCGCAGCAATGGCGGGCGCACAGCCGCCTGCACCGTGATGCTCTGGATGCCGTCGCCCGGATCGTCCCCGCAGGCGAGCGCGTCTACAGCAACAGCGGCGACATGGGCGTGCGGCATATTGCTCTGCGTCCGCTGGATCACACCTTCAAGGACGGTTCCCACCCCTTCTATAACAAGAATATCGAGGCCGCGCGCGTCTGGCTGCGTTTCAACCGCTGCCACGCGGCGGGAGAGCAGGGCTATATTGCGGCCTGGCAGGCGTCGGAGTCGCCCTGGCTGCTGACGGACAGGCTTCAGGACAGAGACGCGCTGCTGCCTCTGGGCGAGATCGTCTGGGAAAATCAGGGCTGGCTGCTGCTGCACAGACGTTTGGGAAAAAACTCCTGATGCGCCGCGAAACGCCGTTGTCCCCCGGGCCGCGCGGGCCCGGCGGGGCTTGCGTCCGCTGCGTGGGTCTGGCATACTCTCCCCGTCTCAATGTGCCGGTTGTGTCGCGGAAGCAGCTTCCGGCCGTCCACAATGCAACCGTCGGCCGTTCCGGGCCGGGCGGCATGTGCGGGAAGAACAATGCAGGCCGAACTTCTGCTTTTCGACATCGGCAATACCTCCATCAAGGTGGGGCTGGCGGATGCGTCCCGCGTCTGCACTTCCTATACCCTGCGCACAGACACGGGACAGACCTCCGACAGCCTCGGACTCAGTCTTCTGACCCTGCTTTCCCATGCGGGCGTTTCCCCCGAAGGCATCACGCATTGCGTCATTTCTTCGGTGGTTCCCAATATCAACGCCATTGTCCGCGCCTGTGTGGCCCGTTATATCGGCTGTCCCGTGGCCTTTGTGCCTGCCGACAGTCCCGTACCGCGGGAAAATCATTATAAAATCCCCTCCGAAGTGGGCGCAGACAGGCTGGTAGGCGCCTACGCGGCCCGGCGTCTGCATCCTGATCCGGCATCATTTATTGTCGTCGATTTCGGCACGGCCGTCACCTTTGACTGCGTGGAAGGCAATGCCTATCGCGGGGGACTTATTTTTCCCGGCCCGCAGACGGCGCTGTCCGCTCTGGCCCGCCAGACGGCACAGCTCCCGCGGGTGGATCTGGAACTGGATGCGACTGAGCCCGTCATTGCCCGCAGCACCAGCACAAGTATCCAGCATGGCCTTTATTTCGGCTTTGTGGGCATGGTGGAAAGTCTGTGCGCCCGTCTGGCCCGGCAGTTGCCCGGCGAAACGGCCATTTATGCCACAGGCGGTTTTGCGCAGAGCATGGCGCGCGTCACCGCTATTTTTACGGAAGTTTTTCCCTCGCTGCTGCTGGAAGGGCTGCGGCGACTGCATTTTGAAAGCATCGGCCGATAACGGCCCCGGCGCTCTCCCGGCGCCGCAAACACAAGGAGAACATCATGAGCAGCAGCATTGCGTCGGTTTACGGTCGTGAAATTCTCGACTCGCGCGGCAATCCCACCGTCGAGGTGGAAGTCACTCTCGAATCGGGACAGAGCGCCCGCGCGGCCGTGCCTTCCGGCGCTTCCACCGGCAGCCGCGAAGCTCTGGAAATGCGCGACGGCGACAAGAAGCGTTTCGGCGGCAAGGGCGTGACCAAGGCCGTGGAAAACGTCAATACGGAAATTGCCGACGCCCTGCTGGGTCTGGATGTCCTGCATCAGGTGCAGATCGACAACACCCTGATTGATCTTGACGGCACGGACAACAAGTCCCGTCTTGGCGCCAACGCCATGCTGGGCGTGTCCATGGCCTGCGCCCGCGTGGCTGCCCAGTACGTGGGGCTGCCCCTGTACAACTATCTTGGCGGCGTCAATGCCAAGGTTCTGCCCGCTCCCATGATGAACATCATCAACGGCGGCGCGCATGCTCCCAACAACCTGGATATTCAGGAATTCATGATTATGCCCGTCCGGGCCCAGAGCTTCCGCGACGCCCTGCGCATGGGCGCGGAAGTCTTCCATGCCCTGAAGAAAATCCTTCAGGCCGACGGTCATGTGACCAGCGTGGGCGACGAAGGCGGCTTTGCTCCCAACCTCAAGAGCCATGACGAGGCCTTCGCCTACATCATCAAGGCCATCGAGGAAGCGGGCTATAATCCCGGCAGCGAAATCGTGCTGGCCATCGACGCCGCCGCCTCCGAATTCTATCAGGACGGCAAATACGTGCTCAAGGGCGAAAACCGCACCTTCAGCAATGCTGAAATGACCGCCTGGCTGGAAGAATTCACCAACAAGTATCCGCTGATCTCCATCGAAGACGGCATGGCCGAAGGCGACTGGGACGGCTGGAAGATGCTGACCTCCTCCCTTGGCGACATTCAGCTGGTGGGCGACGACGTATTCGTGACCAACCCCTCCATTCTGGCCGAAGGCATCAACGAGGGCGTGGGCAACTCCATCCTGATCAAGCTCAATCAGATCGGTACGGTGACGGAAACCCTCGACACCATCGAAATGGCCAAGGAAGCCGCCTATACCACCGTCATTTCCCATCGTTCCGGCGAAACCGAAGACAGCTTCATTGCCGATCTCGCCGTGGGCGTCAATGCCGGCCAGATCAAGACCGGTTCCCTCTGCCGCTCCGAACGCATGGCCAAGTACAATCAGCTCCTCCGCATCGAGGAAGAACTGGGCGACGGCGCGGAATTCTTCGGCCCCATGCTGGCCGAATACTACGCGCTGAGCGACAACGACGACTAGAACTGGTTTTCTTGAGGGGGAAGGACCCCTTTGCTCTGCTGTCGATGTCCGTAAGGCTCCTGCGTCGTCTGACGGACACGGCCTGCGGCCGCCCGTCGGGTCGCTGCTCGCGGCAAAAAGGGTTCCTTCCCCCTCAAACTCCCCCATCTTCCCCAAAACCCGCTCAATAGTCGTATGAGTTGAAACGCACGGCGTTTCAAACTGAAAATGCTCTAAAAGGGGCGCTGCTGCGTGCAGGAGTATGTTTTCAGGCCGTGATGGCCGGGGGCTGTTAAGATTTTCAGTTCTCTCTGTCTTTTACCTCTGAAAATAATGTGTCAAAAAAACTGGTATTAGCATGATTTTTGCATTAAAGACGGCGGGCGGATATTTTTTCCGTCCGCCGTCCTGCTTTTGACAAGGTCTTCCGCGTATGGTGGCCGATGGCGATTCGGCGGGACGGATCATGAATGCACTATCGCCGCCATCAAGGAGAGCGTTTATGGATCTGCATGTCTTTCCCCGGAATAACGACCTCGGCCCCCAGATGCCCACGTTCCGCGAACGCCTTAACGGCATGATGCCCGCTCCGGCGGCGGAGCAGGCCAGCGCCGCTCCCGTGCTGGATACTGCTCCCCGTCCCGTGACGCCGCACATGCTGAACAATGAAGAAATGGAAGAAGCGCTGCATCAGGTGGAACTGCAGACCGCTCAGCAGGGCCGGGATGCTCTGGCCGCTCACGCGGGTCTGAATGAACAGCGCGTGGCCCGTCTGCTGGGCCTGCTGGACTAGAGCTTTTTCAGCCCGATCTGTCGTTTTGCGGAAAAACGCGTTTTTTCGCATACTTCCGGCATGGCGGCGCTGTGCCCCGCCGCCAGGCGTTTTACCCTTTTCAAGGGTAAAACGCGCTGATTCGTTATTTTTCCCTGATCTGTCCCGCAACACATCCTCCAGAAGGTGTTGCCCGCATGTTGAGAGGGAGAAGGAAACCGTTTTGGCTTCCTTCTCCCTCTTGATGTTTCGCAGGGGACCGCAACGGCGATGCCCGGAGAGGCGGAGCAGAGGCGTTTACAGGGCGGGGCGGATGTCCTCGGCCTGCGGCGTTTCGACGGTTGCGGCAATTTTGACGCGCAGTCCGTCGCGCAGACGATCCAGCCCGTCCACCACGACTGTTTCCCCGGCCTGCAGCCCTTTGTCCACAACGGTCAGGCTGTTGGTGGCAATGCCGGGGGTGATGGTGCGCACATGGGCAATATTTTCCTTGTCGATGACATAGACGTAGGAACCGCGGCTGCCCAGCTGTACCGCCGCTGTGGGAATGGTCAGGGCTTCGGGCAGTTCCGCCACAAGCACGCGCGCATTGACGAACTGATTGGGATAGAGGGTCAGTTTCTCGTTGGCGAACTGTGCCTTGAGACGCACTGTGCCTGTGGCCTGATCAATGCGGTTGTCCATGGAGAGCAGTTCGCCGAAGGCCAGCAGGTTTTTCTGTTCTCTGTCCCATGCCTGCACCAGCGGGCGCGCCGTGCCTTCCCGTATCTGGCGCAGCGCCGCGCCAACCAGCGGCACACGGTTTTCCGGCAGGGTGAAGACCACGTAACAGGGAGTTGTTTCGGTGATGCGCACAAGACCTTCCGTGTCCGAGGCCTTGATCATATTGCCTTCGTCCACGTTGCGCAGGCCGAGGCGGCCCGATACGGGGGCAACGATGCGACTGTATTCCAGTTGCAGGGCGGCGGACTGAACGGCCGCCTCATCAGCGGCCACGGTGCCTTCGTACTGGCGCACGGTGGCGCGCTGACTTTCGTATTGCTGCCGGGCGATATAGTCCCCGGCGGCCAGTTTGGCATAGCGGTCAAGATCGCGGCGGGCGTTGACCAGCTGCGCCTTGTCCCGGGCCAGAGTGCCGCGCGCTTCAGCCAGCGCGGCCTCAAAGGGGCGCGGATCGATTTCAGCCAGCAGGTCCCCTGCGTTGACGTGCTGCCCTTCGGTGAAGTGCAGACGCATGAGCTGTCCGTCCACGCGGCTGGTCACAAGAACATCGGCGGAGGGCGTCACTGTGCCCAGACCGTTGAGAAAATGCGGCATGCTCTGCTGCCGGACCGTGGCCACGCGGACGGGAACGGTCGGCGCGGGCATGGGCCCGCGGCCTCCTTTTTTACCTAAAAGCAGAAATGCTGCGGCGGCAATCGCCAGAAGGACAAGAACAAAGAACAGGCGACGCCCCCTGCGGGGGCTTCCTGTGGGAGAGGAAATAATGGATTGCTGCATGGAAGCTATAAGAAAGGGAAAAAGGTGTGCTGTGCGCCTCTCCCTACATAGCTTCATGCCGCGCCGATGGCAATGAAAAAGCGCCCACCGGAAAGACCGGCAGGCGCATGGTTTGAAACGCAAGGTGTTTCAAACTGAGAATGGTTATGGCTTACGCGACCACATCCAGCTTGGTGCCGATGCCCTGAGCAGCCAGTGCGGCTTCGCGGGACCCGTCAGCGGGAGCCTGAAGGCTGCCGTTGATGAGCGCGGCGGCCATGTTGGACTGCATTTCCATAATGGAGCGGGACAGGGCCACGTTGATGCCGGCCTGTACGGATTCCAGACTATTCATGATACATCCTCCTTGCAGGGTGCGTCGAAGGGACTCCCCTGCGACGGCTCATGTACCCCTATCGGCAGGCCCGCGGAAAACTTGAGGGGTAAGATTGCGGAATCGGGGGACCGCAGTGTACACTGCGCCAGCGCACCGCCCCGGAGCGCAAACGGCCGGTCCGCCCGGATGCGGACAGGCCGTCAGGAACATATTGCGCGGCATCGTCGGCAGGCGATACGGAAAGGAAAACCGATGAAAAGTGAACAGTACAGTCCCGAGGCCCGGCACGACGGCGAAGAAGCCATGCGCCATATAGATGCTGTAACGGAAATATTGTGCCACTCCTCGTCGCTGGACAAAGTCTGGCACCGTCCCGCTCACGGCGCGGCCATGCCATCCCTGACGGTGCTGAATGAAATCATGGATCGTCTGCGCGCCGCCATCTTCCCCGGCTTTTTCGGCGCGAGCAAGGTGCGGGTTGCGTCCATGCGCCATCATCTGGCGGCCAATCTCGACAGCATCTATCGTCTGCTGGCCGATCAGATTCTCTGCGGCCTGTGCTTTGCCTGCGACGGCGCGCGCGACGCCTGCGGACGCTGTGAGCGGGAAAGCGCCGACAAGGCGCTGGCCTTCATGGATCGTCTGCCGGAAATCCGCGATCTGCTGGCCGGAGACGCGCAGGCGGGTTACGAGGGCGACCCCGCTGCCACCAGTCCCGGCGAAACCATCTTCTGCTATCCCTCCATGTATGCCATGACGCATCAGCGTATTGCCCATGCGCTCTATGATTTGCAGGTGCCGCTCATTCCCCGCATTATTTCCGAAATGGCCCATTCGCGCACGGGTATCGACATTCATCCCGGCGCAACCATCGGCGAAGAATTTTTCATTGACCACGGTACCGGCGTCGTCATCGGAGAAACCTGCATCATTGGTCGCGGCTGTCGTCTGTATCAGGGCGTCACGCTGGGAGCTCTGTCCTTCCCCAAGAATCCCGACGGAACGCTGGTCAAGGGCATTGCCCGGCATCCCATTCTTGAAGACGGCGTCACCGTCTATGCCGGGGCGACCATTCTCGGCCGCGTGACCGTGGGACGCGGGGCCGTTATCGGCGGCAACGTCTGGATCACGGCCGATGTTCCGGCCGGAGCCAAGATCGCTCAGGAGCGGCCGCGCTGATGGTCCGCTCCGTTGTGTGTCTGCTGTTGCTGCTGGCGCTTCTGACCGCGGGCGGCTGCGGCGGCGTGTCCGTGCGCGGAGAACAGTCGGTCGGCATCGGTGTGGGCGGTAAACGCTAGCTTCGTCCCGATAGAAATTTTTTCATCAAGTTCAAATAACGAGTGTCGGCTGCGCATATCCATTGAATATTGCGTGCCGAATGTTCCCGCGCCCCTTTGAAAAAGCGCGCTGGGGAAGGGATAGGGGCCTGAGGGAAGGATTACGGGAACGCCTTTCCATCGGAAAGGCCGGGCCTCTCGCGCCGGCAGCGACCGAAGGCCGCCGGCCGTGTCCGTTGCGACTATGGAAGCTGCGGGCATCGACTGCAGAGATGAGGGGTTTCCCTTCCTCCCGGATACATGACGCGGAGCGGGCGTCCGCGTTCCCACAGGGAGGGATTTTCGTGAGCGTTGTACATTTTCTGGATCGCTGTTTTGGCCTGACGCGCTGCCAGACATCGGTGCGGCAGGAGCTGATAGCCGGTCTGACAAGCTTCATGGCCATGTGCTATCTGATCTTTGTGGTCCCGGGCATGCTGGCCGATGCGGGCATGCCCCGGGAGTCGGCCGTCACCGCCGTTATCTGGGTGACGGTCATCATCACGCTGATCATGGGGCTGTGGGCGCGTTTTCCTGTGGGCGTTGCGCCGGGTCTGGGCATTACGGCCTTCTTTGCCTATTATGTCTGCGGTCCTGCGGGGTATTCCTGGCAAACGGGGCTTGGGGCCGTCTTTATCTCCGGCGTGTTTTTCATGCTGCTGACCGTCACACGCGTGCGGCAGATGATTATTGATGCCGTGCCGATGGATCTTAAATACGCCATTGTCGTGGGCATCGGCGCGTTTATTGCCTTCATCGGCATGAAGAACTGCGGTTTGATTGTGGCGGACCCCTCCACATTTGTGGCGCTGGGCGATCTGAGCAGGCCCTCGACGCTGCTGTCCGTGTTCGGGGTCTGCCTGTGCGGCGTCCTGATGACGCTCAATGTGCGCGGCGCGCTGATCATCGGTATCATCGTCGTTACGGGGCTGGGGCTGGCGCTGGGGCTGACACCGTTGCCGGACAGGATTTTTTCCACATCCGTGCCCCTGCCTGCGGCAACCTTTGCGGAGCTGGATATTCGCGGCGCGTTGTCGCACGGACTGCTGTCCATCGTTTTCACACTGACGATGGTGGACCTGTTCGATAATATGGGCGTCCTGATCGCCCTTGCCCGCAAGGCGGGCTTCATGAAGGAAGACGGACGCATAGAGAATCTTGATCGGGCGCTGGTGACGGATTCCATCGGCACCATGACCAGCGCCGTTCTGGGCGCAACCACGGCCACCAGTTATCTGGAATGCGCCGCGGGCGTGGCCGAAGGCGGCCGTACCGGACTGTCGGCCGTGTGCATTGCCCTGTTGTTTGCGCTGGCGTTGTTCATGACGCCTCTGGTTGCCGTGGTGCCCGGCTATGCCACAGCGCCGGTGCTGATTATTGTGGGCGCGCTGATGATGCAGGATGTGACGCGCATTCGCTTTGACGATTTTGCCACGGCCTTGCCCGCCTTTCTGACCATCGTCACCATGCCGCTGACATTCAATATTGCCACGGGATTCGGCCTTGGCTTTATCGCCTATGTGCTGCTGCGTCTGCTGAGCGGGCGCGGTCGCGAGGTGGCGCCGATGCTCTATATCGTGGCAGCCTGTTTTGCCGTCAACTTTGCCCTGCGCTGATGCGGGCCCTGCAAGGAGTTGCCATGAATGCTTATGTTATGGACGACGTGGATCGTCGTCTGCTGGATATTATTCAGACGAATTTTCCTCTGTCGCCGCGTCCTTATGCGGAACTGGGCCAACAGACGGGCATTTCCGAGGAAGAAGCGCTGCGCCGCGTCAATGCGCTTCGCACCGCCCGCATTATCCGGCGCATGGGAGCAAATTTTCAATCCGCGAAACTGGGCTGGGTTTCGACCCTGTGCGCGGCCAAGGTCCCCGAAGAACAGATGGACGCCTTTGCGTCGGTGGTCAACGCCTGCCCCGGCGTGACGCACAATTACGTGCGCGCGCATGTGTATAACATATGGTTTACCCTGATTTCCCCCTCGCGGGAGCATGAGGCCGCAACGCTGGCGGCCATTGAGCGGGAAACCGGCATTGCCGTGCTCAATCTGCCTGCAACGCGTCTGTTCAAGATTCGTGTGGATTTCCGTATGGGGAAGGACGCCGCCGGAGGGAATGCCTGATGTCCGCCGGAAGCGAGGACGGCCGGCGTCTGCTGCTGCATGTCTGCTGCGGGCCGTGTTCCATCATGCCGACGCGCCGCCTTCAGGATGAAGGTTTTGAGGTGACGGCGTGGTATCACAATCCCAACATTCAGCCGCTGAGCGAATATCTGCGGCGGCGGGAGGCCGTGCTGGAATGCGCCGAGCGGGCGGGTATTGCCGTGATTTGCGATGATGCCGCGTGGAACCTGACGGCCTGGCTGCGCGCCGTGCAGGGCAGGGACACTCCGCCGCAGCGCTGCGACTACTGCTGTCGCAGCCGGGTTGCGGCCGCCTGGGAGTATGCGGCGGCCAACGGCTTTGACGCTTTTTCCACCAGTCTGCTGTATTCCCGTTATCAGCCCCATGACGCCATCGCCGCCGAAGGGGCGCGCCTGAGCGGGCAGGATATGCCCGCCGTTCCGGGGGCGCCGCAGGCCATGCCCGGCCCGCGCTTCATCTACCGGGATTTTCGGGAAGACTGGCAGGCAGGCATTGATATCTCCCGGGAATGGGGCGTCTATCGGCAGCCGTATTGCGGCTGCGTCTACAGTGAGGCGGAGCGTTACGCTAAAAAGCTTGCCCGTCTGGTAGAGGCCGGTCCCGTCGCCCGGCCTGCTGGATAAACAGTTCTTTCGGGGGGAAGGGAAACCCCTCTGCTGGCGCGAGAGGTGTTCTCTTCCCCCCGCGCCCCCAACGTTTCCCCCGCGCGCTTTTTCAGAGCGTTTTGCCCTTGATAAGGGCGAAACGCGAGGCGGCGGTATAGTGTCTCCCGGCTTGAAGTGAAGGGAAGTCGCGTTTTTTCCGCGAAACAACAGGCCGTATGATTTGAAAGGCATGGCGTTTCAAAATGAAAAAGTCTGGAGAGGGAGAGAATCACCCCGGAGCCGGGAAAAAGAAAAATGGATTTTTTTATTTTTTTGCTTGACGAAGCGGACGCATTGCCGTAAAAGCATTTTCGTTGCTTCGAGCAATCCCCGATAGCTCAATCGGCAGAGCGGGTGACTGTTAATCACTAGGTTGGCGGTT
>CAMBWG010000001.1 GCA_945871415.1 uncultured Desulfovibrio sp. | reverse complement strand
GGCAAAATCATGGTGCGCTTCAATCCCGGCATCGGCGCGGGCCACCATCAGAAGGTCGTCACCGCCGGCAAGGAAACCAAGTTCGGCGTGACGCCCGATCTGCTGGACGACGTGCTGGCCCTGCTCAAAAAGTACAATATGACGCTGGCGGGCATCAATCAGCATATCGGCTCCCTGTTCATGGAAGCCGACGGCTACATCGAGGCCGCCAAGGTCCTTCTGCATCTGGCCGACCGTCTGCCCGCCGACGTGCTCTCCACGCTGGAAATCATCGACTTCGGCGGCGGCCCCGGCATCCCCTACCACAAGTATGACGGCGAAACTCCGCTCGATATGGACAGATTCGGGACCCTGCTCCACGAACTCATGACCGAATGGTCCGCGCGCACCGGCTATCAGGGACGCTTCCTTATTGAACCCGGTCGTTTTGTGGTGGCCGAATGCGGCGTCATCCTGACCGGCGTCAACAACGTCAAGTACAACGGCCCCAACTGCTATGTGGGCACCGACGTGGGCTTCAATGTGCTGGCCCGTCCGGCCATGTATGATTCCTTCCACGATATGGAAATCTATGCGGGGCCTGCCGGAACGGCGGATCGCGCCGAAAAGGAACAGACCATCGTGGGCAACATCTGCGAAAGCGGTGACATCCTTGCCAAAAAGCGTCTTCTCCCGGCCATGCACGAAGGCGACGTGCTCGGCATTCTTGACGCCGGGGCCTATGGCTTCTCCATGTCCTCATCCTATACGCAGCGCTGCCGCAGCGCCGAGGTGCTGATCGATCTCAACGGTACGGCCCGTCTGATCCGCCGCCGCGAAACTCCCGAAGATCTGGCCCGGCAGTACGAAGGCCTGATGTAGACTCTCCCCCTTTTCAGCATACCGGGCAGGCTCGTTTGCAACAAACGGCCTGCCCTTTTGCCCTCTACGGTGCCGCCATGTCTCACACCGCCGCCCCCGCCGGCAGCAACACCTCGCCCCGTGCCATCTGGAGCCTTACCTGGCCGCAGATGCTCATGATGTATGTGCAGTTCTTCAGCGGTTTCACCACGGTCTGGACAGCGGGACAAATCAGCGCCGATCTTCAGGCCGCGCTGGGCATGATCACCCAGTGCGGCATCTTCTTCATGGTGCTGTGCATGGCGCTTTCCAGCGGAGGCATGGCCGCCGTCAGCCAGTCCTTCGGCGCCGGGCTCATGGAGCGCGCGCGACGCTACGTGGCCGCCTCCATCGGCGGCACGGCGCTCCTGGGCTGCCTCATGGCTCTTGTGTGCACGGCCTTCGGCACGCCCTTTCTGCGCCTCGTGCAGACCCCGGAGCCCATTCTGCCGCTGGCGCTGGACCTCTGGGGTGTCGCCATGCTGGCCCTGCCCTTTCAGTATCTCTACGCCTCCAGCGGCGTCATGTTCCGGGCCCTGAGGCAGGTGCTGCCGCCTCTCTGGGTTGCCGCGCTCGTCTGCCTCGTCACTCTGCTGGGCTGTCTGGGCTTTGGCCTCGGCTTCTTCGGCCTGCCGAACTTCGGCGCTCAGGGCATCATCTGGACACAATGCGGCGGACAGGCCGTCGGAGCGCTTGCCAACCTGCTTCTGCTGCGCCGCTGCGGTCTGCTGCGTGCCGATGCTCTGCCCGGCCTGCGCTGGCTCCGCGCCGGTCTTCCCTATCTCCTCCGCGTGGCCCTGCCCGCCGGAGCGGCCCAGATTGTCTGGCAGACCGGGTATCTCATGCTTTTTGTGCTCGTGGCCGATCTGCCGCGGGACAGCGTCCATGCTCTGGCCGGGCTGACGGCCGGACTGCGCATCGAAGCCCTGCTCTTCATGCCCGGCATGGCCTTCAACATGAGCGCCGCCGTGCTTGTGGGCAACTGTCTCGGCGCGGGCGACAAGGCCCGGGCCAGACGCGTAGCCCTGCAAATGGTCGGCATAGCCGCCTGCATCATGAGTCTGGTCGCCGCGGCGCTCTGGCCCTTCCGTCAGGAGCTGGCCGCCCTGCTCAGTCACGAGGCGCAGACACAGGCAAATATCGTCAGCTATCTGACCTACAATCTCCTGTCCACACCATTTTCCATCGCCAGCACCGTTATGGGCGGCGTTATGGCCGGAGCCGGGGCCACACGGTATAACCTCATAGTCTACGGCGGGACCTTCTGGCTGGTGCGCCTGCCGCTGGGCTGGCTTCTCGGCCATCATCTCTGGGGAACGGCTTCCGGCGTCTTCTGCGCCATGCTTGTTTCCCAGTGTCTGCAAACCTTTCTCATGCTGTATGTGCTGCTCCGCCGCGACTGGGCCCGCTTTGCCATGCGCGCCGCCCATGACGGACGCAACGGCCGCAGCGGTCGGGCGGGCGCATAGCGCCCCCTGTCCGGGAACACCGCGCACGGCCTGTTCAAAACTCCCGATCCGGCACGGCAACGGCACACAGACGACACCCGAAACAAGGATATCTTCATGAGCAATGCCGCTTTCTCCCCTGTAAGTCTTGCGGGACACGACGATTTTTATGCCCGCTGGCAGGCCACCCCCCAGCATTCGCTGGATTACACGCTGGCCAATATCTGGGGATGGCAACAGTATTTCGGCCTTGAATGGCGCTTTACCGAACACCTCTGCTGGATTCGCCAGACCCTGCCCGGCCCTGTCCCGGTCTACTGGGCTCCCATCGGCGACTGGAGCAAAGCCGACTGGGACAGGGAATTGCAGGACGGCCCCCGGCGCTTCATCCGCGTTCCCGAAGCGCTCATGGAGCAATGGCGCGTCGCGTTCGGCTACTGCCGCCTGACCGTACACGAAGATCGCGGCCAGTGGGAGTATCTGTACAAACAGGAGGAACTGCTGGCTCTCTCCGGCAATCGCTTCCACAAAAAGAAAAATCTCTACAGCCAGTTCGTCAAGGCCTACGGCACGCCCGACTACCGCCCTCTCGACGACGCCATGGTCGAGGATGTGCTCGCGCTTCAGGACGACTGGTGCCAGTGGCACGAATGCGAGGATTCTCCCTCGCTGCGGGCCGAAAACGACGCCATCAACCGCGTGCTTTCTCACTGGACATCCTTCCCCGGCCTGTACGGCGGCTCGCTGTATGTGGACGACCGCATGGTGGCCTTTTCCGTAGGTGAAGACCTCGGCGACGGCATGCTGGGCGTCCACTATGAAAAGGGACTCAACGGCTTCAAGGGCGTTTATCAGGCCATCAACCGCGAATTTGCCCGTTTTGCAGGTGAGAATTTTCAGCTTCTCAACCGAGCCCAGGACCTTGACGAAGAAGGACTCCGGCAGGCAAAAATGAGCTATAATCCTTCGGATTTCCTGCGCAAGTACATTGTCGAAATCAATCTTGATCAAAGCGCGGCCGTATCCGGGTAACAGACGGGAGAGCCTTTCCCCGGGAAAGGCTGGCCCCTCTCGCGCTGGCAGCGACCGGATGGCGGCCGCAGCCGTGCCCGTCGAAGGATGGGGCATCGACAGCGGAGATGAGGGGGTTCCCTTCCCCCCAATAATCTGCGAATGCCGAAGGACAGAGCGAATATTTCCTCGAAGGAGGTTTTCATGAAATCCCGACTTCCCCTGCAACGGCTGGCCTGCCTGCTGTTGTGCCTGACGGTTGCCATGACGGCGGCGTGCGGCAGCAAACGCACGGTGCCAACCCGTGAAGGAGAATCGCCCGAATGGATGGGCACCATCCGCGACCTGCGAACCTTTCCGCAGGATTTGACGCCATTTGCCCGCCGGGCCGGCGGCGGCACGCCCCTGCTGAGCGAACAGGAACAGCAGATACAGGACGCGCGTTTCAACCGCATCTTCTTCGGCCCCTGGGACATGACCAGAACCAGCGTCAAACGGCGCGAAATGAACGCCCCCCTGCGCAAGGCGCGGGGCTACAAGTATGACAACGTCCGCTGGACGCAGGAAGAATGGGACGCCATCGCGCGCAATGCCGACAGCAGGCATTTCCCGTCCATGCAGGCTGCCGCCATTACGGTGCGCTATACGGATCTGCGGGAAATCCCGACGCACATGCCGCGCTATTCCGAGCCAACGCCGGACCCGCGCGCCAATCCCTTTGACTACAATCAATATTCCCTGCTGCCTGTAGGGACGCCGCTGTTGCTTGCGCATCGCAGCCGCGACGGACAGTGGTACTATGTGGAAACCCCCGTGGCCGCAGGCTGGGTGGATGCCAAAGACGTGGCTCTTGCCGACGAGGCCTTTCAGAGCCGCTACCGCCGCAGCCCCTTTGCCGCCGTCCTCAACGACAAAGTACGCCTTGACGGCACGCAGACCGCCTATGCCCATATAGGCGCTGTACTGCCGCTGGCCTCCTCCACGCCCTTCACACCATCCACGCCCCCTGCCGACGGCAAGAGCAAGACGGAAACACCGGAAGCCCGCTGGGCCCTTCTGGTGCCGGAAAAGGGGCCTGACGGCCGCGCCCGCCTGACGCAGAGCAGCCTGTCCGTACAGGACGCCGCTCCCAAGCCTCTGCGCCTTACGCCTGATGCCGTGGCACGGCTGGGCAACGTCATGATGGGGCAGCGTTACGGCTGGGGCGGCACCTTCGGCAACCGGGACTGCTCGGCTCTGACGCGCGAACTCTTCACTCCCTTCGGCATCTGGCTGCCGCGCAATTCGCTGGCCCAGTGCCGCACGGGCACGCAGTTCTCCCTTGAAGGCATGACGGCCGGAGAAAAGGAACGCGCCATGCTGGAGCATGGCAAACCGTTCCTGTCGCTGGTCTGGATGAGCGGTCACATCATGCTCTACGTAGGGCCCCACAACGGACGTCCCGCCATCTTCCACAATGCCTGGGGTATCCGCGTCATCAACGGCGACGACGACAACGATCGCTTCGTCATCGGCCGCGCCGTGGTAACCTCCATCACCCCCGGCATCGAACTGCCCAATCTGTACCGCAAGACAACCTTTGTCGATCGGATACGCAAACTCTCCACGCTGCCGGGCGACAGAGACTGACATGGACATTGTGCTGATTGTGGACCCCGCCCGGGCCGGGCAGCGGCTGGATCGCATCCTCAGCGACGCCCTGCCCGACCGCTCGCGCGGAGCCGTGCAGAAGGCTGTGGAAGCCGGAGCCTGTCTCGTGGACGGGCTCCCGGAAACCGCTGTTTCCCGCAAGATGAAGACGGGGCAGGAAATACGTTTTACGCCCCCGGCAGAAAGCAGCCGACTGGAAGCCGAACAGGGACACGTGGACGTCCTCTGGCATGACGCGCACATGCTGGTCTGCCACAAACCCGCCGGACTGACCGTCCACCCCTGCCCCTCCTGTCCCTCGGGAACGCTGGTGCAGCGACTGCTGGGGCACTTTCCGCAGCTGGCACAGCAGGAGGGACTGCGCCCCGGCATTGTACACCGTCTGGATAAGGATACCAGCGGCCTGCTGCTGGTGGCGCTGGACGAAACCACGCGCCTTGCCCTGAGCGAGGCCTTTGCCCGACGCGAGGTCCACAAGCGTTATCTGGCGCTGGTGCAGGGCGTGCCTGAGGCCCGCGGAGTCTGCCGGGACCCCATCGGCCGCCATCCGACCGTCAAAATCAAGATGGCCGTCGTACCGGAGTCCCGCGGCGGCAAACCAGCCCATACGGAATGGGAACGCCTCTGGAGCAGTCCTGACGGCAGCTTTGCGCTGCTGGCCGTGCGCATCCATACAGGACGCACGCATCAAATCCGCGTGCATATGGCGCATGCCGGGCATCCCCTGCTGGGCGACGCCCTCTATGCTCCGGCTGCAACAGCGCGGCGCGCACCGCGGCAGATGCTGCATGCCTGGCGGCTGCATTTCCGCCATCCTCTGACTGAGGAAAATATGGACTTCTGCTGTCCGCCGCCGCAGGACTTTCTTGAGGCGGCCGCCGGAAACGCCCGCCGCATGCAGCGCGTGGTACTGACCGGCAATCCCGGCAGCGGCAAGTCCGCCGTGGGCGCAGCCCTGCGGGAACGGGGGCTTCCCATGATCAGTGCCGACGCCATTGTTGCGGATTTGTATGCGCCGGGAGGCGATGGGGCGGATCATATCGCCCGGCGCTGGGGGTCGGATCTGCTGGATACCCGCGGCGGTGTGGACAAGGAGGCGCTGCTGGCGCTGTTCCGGGAACGCCCGGAAGTCCGCCGCGAAGTGGAGGAGCTGTTTCACGCGCTGGTACGGGATGCCGTTGAACGCTTCTGGATGGATGCTGAGGCGCGCGGTGAAAGCTGTGCTGTGGCGGAAATTCCCCTTTATTACGAATGCGGCTGGCATAACGGTGCGTTCTCGCCACAGCCCGTGGTCGTGGCGATCCATTGTCCGCAGACCAGCCGCTTTGCCCGGCTGACGCGCAATCGCGGCTGGAACGACGAAAAAAACGCCCTCATTGAATCCTGGCAATGGCCTGCGGAGCGCAAGGAAGCCGCCGCGGATCTTGTGCTGGACAACAGCGGCGATCTTGCCATGCTGGCGCGCTCCGTCGATTGCCTGCTGCAACAGCTGGCGGAACGGCGCGCCGCTGCCGACGCAGCGCTGACGCAGGCCGTCGCCGCCCTGTGCGCATGCGACGACGAAACAGGAGCGTTTTACCTTTGAAAAAGATAAAGCGCGAGGCTGCGGCACAGCGCCGCCCGGCCAAAGTGAGCGGAAAAACAGCGCTTTTTCCGCGAAACGACAGGCCGTATGGTTTGAAATGCGAAGCATTTCAAACTGAAAATGCTCCAGAGGTCAGAGTCGGCGCAGCATATCCCGGACGACGGCGCAGAGATGCCAGGCGAGGCTTTTCCAGCCCAGTTCCGCGAGGCGGGGGATCGCGTCTCTGCGCTGCGTCTCCAGCGCGAGGCGCGCGAAAACATCCGCGTCGGCAGTCGCGGCCTGAGCCAGCTCGTCCGCGGCCTGAAGAAGGCAGAGGGCGTCGGACAGAGCTTCCTTTGCCGCCGCAAATGCCGCGGCGTCGTTTGAAAGCAGCAGGGGAACAAGCAGAAGATGATGGTTCTTCCCGCCCCAGCATTCCGGCGCGGGCGCGTCGTCGTCCGTCAGCACCGCCTCGACGGTTTCCCGAATGAGTCTTTCTCCCTCTTCCGGCGGCAGGGAGGACAGACGCCCCAGACGGGAAACGGCCCGCCAGTAGAGCGGCTGCGCCCGGAGCAGCGCCAGCCGGTGGCAGGGCAGATTTTCGTCCACGGCATCGTCGAGGATGCGCGCATAGAGATGGACGAGCGCGCAGCAGCGGAGAATTTCCGCCGCTGTTTCCTGCCCGGCGACGGCCTCCCGCCAGGGTTCGGCCAGCATGCAGAGAAGCGCGGGGGCGGCGTCCGCCAGCGCGTCCAGCCGCGCCCCCGCCCGCTGAAGGGCCGGGGGACGCGGGCAGGGGTAGAGCGCGTTTGTCTCGCGCCGCAGGATGCGCCGCAGCGCGTCGCGCGTTTCGTTCATTGTTCCAGTTCCCGCAGCGCCTGCCGGACGGCCTCCGCCTCGGCGCGCAGAGCCGCCTCGCGCTGCTGCCGCCGGGCCGGCAGTTCCTTCATCTGTTCGAGCAGTTCCCGCACCCTGCCTTCTCTTTCGTCGAGCAGCTCCGGCAGGTAGCCTTCCCACCAGTTGCGCAGCATGGCCTGAAGGAGCCGCCGCATGGACTGGCTCTGCTGCGTGAACAGGTGCAGCCATTCCTTGCCGCAACGCTTTTTTTCATAGGCCAGCATGGACTGGAATTCACGCTGCCGGGCGGCTTCCTCCGTTGCTTTCTTCTGTTCCGCCTGCGCGGCGAGCGCCTCCATTTCGCCGCGGACGGAGGTTATTTCCGCCTCGATGGCGGCGATGTTTGCGCGGGGGGCTGCCAGTTCCTTTTCCAGATCGAAGATGCGCAGCTGTCGTTCCCGGAGCAAGGCGTCGATTTTTGCGAGGGCTTCCTGCTGCCTGCGGAGGGCTTCGGGGTCTGTGTGGGAGCTGATTACGGGTTCGCCGTCAAGGGCGCTGCCGATGCGTTCGCCCCAGTAGCCCAGCGTGAACATTTCCAGCCAGCCGAGCTTGTCCAGCGCGCTGATGACGGCGTGTTCGCCGCCTTTTCGGGGGGCCTGCGTCTGCGCGCCCTGGCTCGCCCGGTTCAGATGCAGCACCACGGCTGAGCCTGCCCTGGCCGCCGCTGCCGCCGTTCTTGCCGCCCTGGCCGACATGCCGAACGCCCTGCCGGCCCTGCCCACCAGACTTCCGATCTTGCCGGCAGCGGCTACGGGCTGCAGAATGAGAAGGGCCATGTCGGCAAGTTCTCCGACGGTGCGGCCCAGCTCCCGGCCGGCGTCCGCTGCCGGATCGGTGATCTCAATGCGGGGCAGGGGCGCGGACAGGATCTCCCGCCGCTGTTTTTGCAGGTCGTTAAGGAGCAGCTCCTGATCTTCGATTTCCGCTCTGAGGCTGTCCGGGTCGGCCTGCGTGTCTTTTGCCGCCTGCCGCCGCTGCTCCTGAAGCTCGCTCATGCGTTTTTCCAGCAGTTCCAGACGGCCCACGTCCAGAAAATCCGCCGCCGCGACGGGCGGAGGCGGCGCGAGGTGCAGATGCCGCCTCCGCAGCTCCGCCTCGGGAATTTCCAGCCGGCCGTAGCGTTGCGAGAGCGTCTGCCCCAGCGCGGCCGCCTGGGCGAGCGTTTCCCGCAGCAGGGTTTCGCCCCGCTCCAGAAAGGCTTCTTCTCCGTTCTTGTCCGTCCACTGCCCGGCGGAAGCGCGCAGCTCTTCCTCCAGCTGAACGGAGAGTTCTTCGCAGCCGCTGTCCCAGCGTTGCAGCAGCGCCTGCGTTTCCTCCTGCCTGCGGTTTTCCGCCTGTCGGCGCATTTCGAGCAGTTCCTGCTTTTGCCGCAGAAGCTCCTCATGATG
Organism: uncultured Desulfovibrio sp.; assembly: GCA_945871415.1. GTDB lineage: Bacteria > Desulfobacterota > Desulfovibrionia > Desulfovibrionales > Desulfovibrionaceae > Desulfovibrio. The sequence continues at coordinate 14,442 of CAMBWG010000001.1, read as the reverse complement.
CCGCTGCCGGGCTTCCTCCGTATCGGCGGCCAGCATGTCCGCGGCTTCCCGACAGTGTTCCAGCAGGGCGGTCAGCATGGGGCGGGCTTCCGCGACAAAGCGCCGCAGACGCAGGTCGCGCAGCTCCCGCGCCGCCTGTTGCAGAAAGTCGATGACCTGTTCCCGGCCCAGCCCTGTCCGGCTTACGGGGCAGGGGGCGCATTCCAGCCCTGTCTGATAGAGAATGTCCGCCGCCCATGCGGCGAGATTGGGTTCCTTTTCGCCGCGCGCCACCGCTTCTTCCACCCGATCCCACTGGGCGACGCCGAGAAGCACTTTCTTGCCGCGGGTATGCAGCAGGGTCAGATTGCGGAGGTCGTCGCGGGACGGGCCGCGGGGCGCCAGCAGGTAGACGACGGCGTCGGCCTGCCGGAGCTGCTCGCGGCTGTACTCGTGATTGGGGTCGTCAAGGCTGCCGCAGCCCGGCAGATCGACAAGGCAAAGCCCCTGAAGCCAGGGGAGGGGCAGGCCGACGCTGACCAGCCGGGCCTCTCGCGGGGGATTGGCAATGATCGCCGGGAGAGTCTCCGGCGCGATTGGCGTCGCGCCGTCGGTTCCCGCCAGCTCGCAGCTCGGGGCCGGCGCATATTCCACGAAGGTGGGCAGGGCCGTTGTCTCCTCCTGTGCCACAGGGAGCAGCGCGCTGCCGATAAGCGTGTTGAGCAGCGTTGTCTTGCCGACGGAGAAGGCTCCGGCCAGACAGGCATGCAGCGGAGAGTCGTTGCCTCCCGTCTGTTCCCAGAGGGCGTCGAATCGTTCGCGGTCTGCCTGGGGCAGGCATTCGCGCAGTCGGGAATAGTCCATGTGTTCCTCCCGTTATTCCGCGGCGCAGCAGGCGGCTGTCTGCTGTTGCAGGTCGCGCAGTTCCCGCAGGGCCTCTTCAAGCTGCGTTCTGCGTTTTTCGATTTCCGCCTTGCCCTGCTCAAACAGTCTGACGGCTTCTTCGCGGCTTGCCTGTTTGCCGTGCAGAGGCTCCATGAACTGTTCCTGCACGCAGGTCTGCAGGTAGTCGAGCTGATGATTGAAGACCCCGGCAAGCCCTTCCGCGGCGTTCTTTTCCAGTATGCGGATAAATCCGTTGAGCTGCCCCGACGTGGCGTGAATAAGCCGGCGGTGCACGCGGGCGACCAGGGAGTCAAGTTCCTCCCGCTGCTGCCGCTCGGCCGCGGCCTGACTGGAGCGCATTCTTTCCAGCCGCTGCTCCAGACGCCGTTTGGCGGCCTCCATGCTCAGGCGGCGGCCGTTTTTTTCCTCTTCGGCGCGGATGATCTCATCAAGCGCCTTTTCCCTGTCGTTCAGGAGCGTTTCAAGTCTGGCGCGCTGTTCCTTCCATTCGTTGACGGGGGTGTAGTCCGGCACATCGACCACCACGGAGCGCGGGCTGCTCCACATGCCGCCGCTGGAAACCTGCCGCCATTCCTTCCGCGTGGAAGGCTGGGGCTGCTGCCCCAGCTCCTTAAGGCGGCGCTCCGTTCTGTTGAGGGATTCTCTGGCGTTTGCCAGCAGCTTGTCGTTGGCGGCCTCCTGCCCTATGCGTTCGTTGTAGGTGTCAATCTGCTGTTCGTAGGCGGCGATGTTCTCCTCAATGCGCATTTTTTCCGTGTAGAACTTTTCAAGGCCGCTCAGATCGAGATCGCACTGCACGTCCATGTCCGGCAGGGAAATGTCGAGGCTGTTCAGGCTGGACGTAATCTCCCTGACATGCCTGTTCATTTCCCGCGCATAGTCCAGACGCAGTTCCTGAAGCATGGCCGCGACTTCCTCGCGCTGCGCGCTCCACTTGTCGCCGACCTCCCGCAGGGTCGCGGCGTAGGCTTCCTGAAGGTGGTCCGGCAGTGTGACGGTCGCGTCTCTGGCCAGAATGCGCTCGCGCACATAGTCCGGCGAGACCTGAAACTCGATTTCCTGCCTGAGGTCGCGCAGCGGTTCCACGAGTTCCGTCATTATCCGCCGGATGCACTCGTTGCATACTCTTGTATGGTCTTCCTTTGTTTCGCTGATGGAAATCTGCATCTTCTGTTCGAGCTGGGTGATATCCATTTCAAGGAGTTCTCAGTCTCTTTTCTGCTGCTCCAGGGTGTTTTCCGTCTCCAGAGCGCGCAGCGAATCGTCGAGGTACTTTTTCAGCGTCTCCTGAAGGTCGCCGAGCTGCTTCATGGGCTTGTAGAATATTTCGGCGCGGGCTTCGCTGCCGGAACAGAGTTCCTGAATACGGGCGGAGAGTCTGTCCAGGCCGGAGCGCGCCTTCTGTTCGGGAGTGCCCTGCAGGGCCCAGCGCGCGCTGACGCCGAAGAGATTGCGCTCGCTTGTCATGATGTCGAGCTCTTCCGGCGGCACGTCGGGCAGCATTTTGCGGAACTGCCTCCGCACAGTGTTCATCTCTTTTTGTTCGCGGACGGCGGCGATGGTGTGCCTGTCCTGCTCGTCCTGCGGTTCCATTACCAGGTCCCAGCAGTTCACGACCGTCAGAAACTTGCGGAAGCTCTTGCGGATGGTTTCCTTCAGGAACTGCCATTCGCGGCTGTTGCCGCCGAGCTGCACCGTGCTTTGCACCCAGATGGCTATGTGAGCCATGTCGATGGCGCGGCGCGTGATTTCCTCATGGTGCTTCTGGATGGACTCCAGACCGGGAGTGTCGATCAGCACAAGGCCGAGATTGAGCAGAGGGTGATCGATGTAAAGCTCGATATAATCGACTTCGGAGCGAAGAGCGCTGCTGTCCGTGTCAAGCTCCGTGCCCCATTTTTCGATTTCCTTTTCCCATGTTTTCAGCTTGTCCTGACTTTTGTTCAGCTCGATCCGCTGTCGGCGTCCGTCGCGAAACACAACGACAAGGTGCGGCGCGGTTTCTTTTTCCGGCAGACCGTAGATAAAGAAGTTGATGGCCGTTGTCGCCTCGTTGGCGTAGGGAAGGTGGGCAAATCCCATAAGCGCGTTCAGCAGGGACGATTTGCCGCGCGAAAATTCGCCGACGACAACTATGCGGATTTCTTTGGCCGTCAGGCTTTTCTCGATGGCGGCAAAGCGGTCGTAGGAGGCCGTGAGCACATCTTTGCCGTAGACGTCGTACAGTTCCTTTGTGTCGCGGACAAGCCGGAGGCCGTAGGAAAGGAGGTCCCGACGTTCTTGCAGCGATTCGAGCAGGCTCATGAAGTTCTCCCTGGAGAGGGGTCGACGGGGGTCGAGCTGGATGTTGATGGGCGCAGGCGTCGTCCGCTTTTCGCGCGCCCTGACGAAGAAAACTCTCCTGTAACCGGAAGCGGCTCTGTCCCGGATGCGCGCGGGCAGGCCCGCAATGGGGGGCCCCTGTCCGGACTCTCTGGCGCGGTTCGCTCAGGCTTTGTCCGCCCGCCGCGCGGCGGGGTAAAGTTATGCTGTTGTAACGCAGGAAGGGGAAAAAGGACAGTCCGGCGATCCGGCCTTATGGCGGGAAGAGGGGCGGCCCGCCATAAGGCAGAACGGGGAGTTCTTTCCCCGATCTTTGCCTTTTTTCCGCCTGAAGGCGAGGGCCGCTGCCGGGTGTGCGCGAGCGCATCTGGGCCGACGAGCAGCGTCTGGAAGACCTGCCGACGGCGGCGTGCTGCTGGAAATAACCACATCAGCGAACCGGAGCTGCATGCGTGGGGCCGCAGCTTTAGGGACGGCGCCGGGCTGCTGGATGCCGAAGCGCCCGCGGAGGGAGAAAAGACGGATGAACAACAAGCCGAAGATAGTTTGTAGCCGCTGCGGTTCTGAGAATACGGAATTACGGGACAGCCCGTCGGACGGGCCGCTGCCGATCAGACTGGCGGAACGCCTCCTGCGGCAGTTGCGGCCGGTACACGGTCGTCTGCCGGTACTGCGGGCACGTGTCCTGCATTCTGGTGCGCTAGGGTCAGGACTCATTATCAAGAGCTGTTTTCTGTGGGCTAATATGCAAAAAAACAAAATATAACTCCATGTTATGAAAACGTCTGTCTTTGCCTGCCAGCATGTTGCGTGCGGGTTTTGGGGAAGATGGGGGAGTTTGAGGGGGACTTTACGGGAACGCCCTTCCTCGCTTTGCTGCGGAAGGGCCGGGCCCTTTTTGCCGCAGGCCGTGCCCGTCAGGCGACGCAGGAGCCTTACGGGCGTCGACGGCAGAGCAAAGGGCTTTCTTCCCTCTCAAAAAAACAGTAATGAGTCCTGAGCCCGGAGCGTTTCAACTTTGAAAAAGGTGAAACGCTCTGAACACGCCGCTGACAGCATTGATGACAAGACTGCCGAGGTGCCGGCGTCCACGGATGCCGAGGAGCGGGAGGCGTTCTTTGCCGGGCTTGCCCGCAGGGGCGAACAGGGCGTTCATCTTCTGAGAATAAAGAGGACAAGCAGCATGGCACAGCCGGGCATGCACGGGAGCTTTCTGACGACGATATAATGCGTTGTCCCCCGGAGGAGCTGTGTCCTGCCGTGCGCCTCTGTCGGCCGCATGGGCCGGACGGACAGTACGCCGTATTCAGCGCGAGATCATCCCCGGCCGGTTCGGCGACGGTTGCGGTCGTGCGGATTCTTCCGGAAACATTACAAGGAGCGTCTGGTCATGGGGACTCTTGGTTCTATAATCATCCTTCTGCTGGCTGGGCTGGTGCTGTTTGCCAGAAGGAAGGATTCGTCGGCAGACATGATGGCGGCGGAAGACTCGTTTGCCGTGAGGCATTTCGGCTGGCGCTGGAAAACGTTTGATTTTGTGCTGCTGGCGCTGTTCTCATACAGCCTGAGCGTGTTCTATTTTGCCTATACTTCGGCCAAAAGGATGAAGACGGCCGACGGCGGGGGGGATTCTCTGCGCGTCAAGGTACTGATCTGCATTTTTCTTCTGCTTTATGCGGGGCTGTGCGACACGTCCGCCGCGGAGTTTGCCACGGATCAGCGTATGTTCGATGCGGCGGACGTGATGGTCATTGCCTGTGCGCTGCTGGATCTGGCGGGACTTGTGCTGCTGATCGTCCTTTCCTTCGACATGAAGAAGCGTCTCGAACAGATGCTTCTGGAGGATGGACTGCCCCAGCGTCTCAACGGCTTCCTGTGCTTCCTCTTTCCTATTGTTTACCAGTACTACGTCATTGTAAACGCCGAGAAGCGTCATGCCGCTCTTGCGGCCGTGGCGCGGGCGCAGGTGCAGGCGGCGGCCCCCCGGCCGGAGGACGCGCAGACCGCCGCGCGGGACGATCGTCTGGACAGACTGCGGCAGCTTGCCGGGCTGAAGGAGCAGGGAGTACTGTCGGAAGAGGAGTTTGAGGCCGAAAAAAGAAGAATTCTCGGCGAAGATCGGGAGTAATTGTTTCGCGGGATCGTTTTACCTTTGAAAAAGGCAAACGCGAGGCGGCGCTGAGGCTCGCTTTTCACCTTTTTCAAAGCTAAAAGGCTCTCATTTTCAGCGCTGCCGCGGGTTATCTTTTTTATCAGTTCAACAGGTTTTTGACCTGTTCCTCGTATGTTCTGTCCACAGCTCCAGAAGAAGTTTTATCCTTTGTGGAGAGAATTACGAATATGAGGCAGGCAAGGCAGATCAGGACAGCGATAAGCATAAGAACAGACGGTCGACTGCCTTCTTTATTTTTCGTTGTTCCCGTTTGTTGCCGGGCTTCGGCGGGGGGAGGCGTCAGTCGCGGCGTTACCTGCCTGATTTCCTGCTTTGGGGACGGCTGCGTTTCCGGCGCTGCCTTCGCATCCTGCGGCGTATCTGTCAGAAGGCTGCATTGCTTCATCACGGGCCGTCGTGGCGGCTTCTGGACAAAGGGAGAGAGGAGAGGCCGTTTCCCGTCTTTTTGCCGGATTTCGTCAAGGCGCTCTCTGACGAGCGCATGAAGCCGCCGTGCGCTTTTCGCTTTGCGAAAGGCAAGCTCCTTGTCGAGCCGGGTCAGCACCTTTTTGTTGTACGGGTGCTGCCTGTAAAGCGCCTCCAGCTCCCCTATGGAAGATTTGAAATATGGCCGCTCTTCCATCTCTCCCCCTTCTGTCACTTCTGCTGCATCTTGTTGCGGTGGGCAGGTGCAGCACCTGTCCAGATCGATATTTGTTTTTATCTTGAGCTCTCAATGGTCACCTTGTATTTTTCCCGCGCGATGCCCAGCCTTTGGGCATGAAGGATCGTCCCTGCATACGGTCACGGACAGGCGCCTTTTTCCCCGGCAGGAGAGCAACGGCAATGATGACGGCAACGAGCGCAGCTTACATTTTTATCTATCTTCATATAAAAAAGACCCTGCTCCACGTCAATGGAGTAAGAGTTTTGTAACGTATTGTTTTTGTTGAGCTGGTGCCTGACTAGTAATCAGCAGGTCAGGAGTTCTGATTTCCTGACCGACTTTGGTGCATAGAAACCGGTACGGAAATTTTCGTGAGGGCTTTTTTGTATCCGGCGATTTGCTTTTTCTGCTTTCCGCGCTTGTGGGGAAGCAGGAAAAGTTGGTGCGAGGTTTTGGACCTGGCGAGGCCCGGTGGCGTGATGCCCTGAATTCCTGTACAATGAGAAGTGCTTTCATAAAAATAATCGTATCGTGTTCCTTGCTCAGGTAAGATTTTTTTTGTATAAAATAAAATATATTTTTTGACAGGAGTCTGTTATGGATGAATTTACATTGCAGAGCGTTACTTTTACTGAGCTTAAGGGATTGGAAAATGTTGAATTTGTCTTTGAGAAGCGCCTGACTGCCATTATGGGCGTTAACGGTGTTGGAAAAACGACTGTCATCCATGCTCTTGCCTGTGCCTATCAGCCCCCGGTAAATGGAAAGGGAGAAAATCATAAATTCCCTGAATTTTTTGTGCCAAACACAGACTCGCTGTGGGCAGGAAGCGTGTTTCTTGTTGTGAACAAAAAAGAAAAATCTCCCTTTGAAAGAAAATATGAAAAGAAAACAGATAGATGGACTCCCCGTTATGAAGATAGACCCAGAAAAATTGTTTACTATATAGGTATAGATAGCTGTCTGCCTGAAATAGAAAAGAATTCTTTGCAAAGCAGGATAAAATATAGCTCGTCGCAGAGAACGGATAAGAACGCTGAGAAGGTTATACAGGCTGCTGCTGTCGTGTTGAATAAAGATTATTCTTGTTTATTGGATAATGCGTTTAAAAATAAACATTTTATTGGTGTTAAACTGGGGTCGGGCCTCAAATATTCATCTCTCAGTATGGGGACGGGAGAACAGCGAATAATTAAAATTTTTGAGACAGTAATGAATGCCGAACCTTATTCCCTTATTTTGATAGATGAAATTGATTTGTTGTTGCATATTTCTTCTTTAAAGCGGCTGATTGTACAACTGGCTGATCTGGCTGATAGAAAAAAGCTTCAAATTATATTTACGACACATTCACTTGAAATGGTAAACATGACGGATTATGTTGGTATTCAGTATATTAGTTCTGTAAAGGATAAAGATGGTAAAGAAACTATGTTTGTGTATGATAGAATTAGTAGTGATTTGGTCTATAATCTTACAGGTGATACTTGCAGAGATATAAAAATATATGTTGAAGATGAGATGGCAAAAGCTGTTATTAAAAAAGTCCTCAGAATGCTTGGTGCTAGTGGCAGGGCCGAGGTAATAAAATATGGAGCTATCGAAAATGCTTTCACGCTGGCGGCAGCAAAAGTTCTTTCAGGGGAAGATACTGCAAATACGCTCATTGTCCTGGACGGGGATAAATACAGAAATGCTGATGATAAATTAGCGCAAATCAAAAAGAGATTATCCGGCACAGAAAGCGATGCTGATAAAAAAAGGCATCAGGCATTATCTTTACTGGCGCAGTTTAATTTACCTGAAGGTGTAGCACCTGAAAAATTTTTTCACTCTCTGCTATTAGAAAATGGAGATAAACAATCAGAGTTGACCATGGCTGCCGCAGAGATAAATGCTGTACATAATACACATGAATGGCTGTATGGCATAAGAAAAAAATTAAATGATTCTGAAGAAAATATTGTTCGAGACATTATTGATATTTCCTTGTATTCAGAACGATGGGAAGATTATATACGTTCAGTAAAAACATGGTTGACATCAAGAGTGAATGTATAGCTTCAGTGGCTTGAAATATATTGCTTGTCGGGCTTACGGCTGGGATGTGTAGACGTGTATATTTTTTATAAGTTTCTTGCTGTTTTTATAGAGCGCTTCAATTGTGGAAAATGTGAAGCGCGAGGCGGCGGCACGACAGGCCGTATGGTTTGAAATGCTCTGGTTCAAACAGGGAGAGGGGGAGCATTTTCATCCGCCGTCATAGGGGCGCAGAATGCCCTGAGCGATGAGGTCTTCAAACTGTCTGAGCAGGTTTGCGGCTTCCTGTCTGTCATGCAGGAGCAGGCCGAGTTCGATATTGTTTTCGATGGCGTCCCGGGTAAGGTTGGCGCTGGTGACGAGAACGTCATTTTCGCTGACAGCGCATTTTACGTGCATTTTGGCCGGATTTCCCGCCTTGTTTCTGGGCCTTTTTTCCAGAGGCCAGTGGTAGAAGGCGGCCTCTCTGAGACCGGTAAAGGCTCTGTCGGCGTCGTGGCTGAGCTGTCCGGCGGAGTCTCTTGTATTTTCCAGAATAAAGCGCACCTGCACGCCGCGATGCAGGGCCTGCCGCAGGGCGTGCAGCAGGTCCGGGACCTTGTAGGCGGCAAAGCTGACCAGCAGGATTTCGCGCTGTGCGGTCTGGATGAGATCGAGCAGAACCTGCTCCGTCTTTCTGACCTCATGCAGGATATGCGCAGGGCCGGACCAGACAAAGCGGCTGCTGCGTTCCTGATTTTTGCAGACAAAGAAAACGCCTGTTTCCAGAGAGGCAGCCAGCGTTTCGACAGAAGAACTCCGGCGGACGATGCGCTGGAAGAGCGCGCTCAGTTCACTGCTCAGGCCCCACCGCTGCCTGTACGCGGCGGAAGCCTGCGGGAGGTCGCCGTCATGGCGCAGGTCGGCGATGATTTTGCGGGCCAGAGGCGCGGGAATACGGGAACAGAACTGGTGAATATCCTGCAGCAGACTGTCTTCCATGATTATTTCCAGAAGGCCAGCCCGGAGGAGCGTCGGGCAAAGGTTTCGACGAGGACGTTGCGATCCAGATAGCGGTTGCCGCATTCACAGGATGTTTCGGGAGCAAACAGGCAGGCATGGCAGGCGGCGCCCTGAATGACGCGTCCGTCGGCTTCGGGCAGGCGCTCGGCGCACAGCGGGTCGGAGGTGCAGAGGCGCATATTTTCCAGAGCCTGCGTGAGATAGCGTCCCAGCGTGTCCCTGTTGCCCAGCGAAACAAGACCGCCCAGCGTGCCTTCGCTGTCCGTGCCCGCGGTATAGAGCAGTATGCCGGCCATAGGGCCGCCGGGCATGTCCGGGGTGCGGCAGTAGAGGCGTTCGCGGACGCTGGCGGCCGTATAGCCGCAGTCCAGGGTGATTTGCTGCATCAGGGCATGCGCCAGCGAGTGGATCAGGACGAAGCGCAGGCCGGGATAGCCGCCGTCCGTATCCTGAAAGCGGCGGCTTGCGCGCCATGCTTTGTGCGCCAGCAGAAATTCCCTGTTGTGTTCCTGCACGGCAGGGAGCTGCTCCCAGGCCTGAAGGCGGTCTTCGCGCAGGCGCAGAAAGATGCCCTCGCCGTAACTTTCATGGGCCGGAAGCCAGGTCGGCGCGTCCCGCGTCAGCGGGGCTACGCGCTGCTCGCTGATGATGCCGAGGTCCAGTTCCTGCTGGGTCGAGATGCGGGTAAAGCCGTACATGGCGCGGACTTCGCTCAGGCGCGGTATCTGCATGCCGGGCCCGAAGCTGTCTTCAAAGCCGGACGGCGCCGCCAGCGGGGCGGTTTCCAGTTTGCGCGAGGGGGAAATCTGGCGTTGCCCGCTGAAGATTTCCCATTCCGGCAGCTTGATGTCGTCGGGCGTCTGCTGCGTAGTCTGTCCCTGACTGGCGCGTTCCTCCTCGATGGCGCGGAGCACGTCGGCCGGAGAAAAATCCGCCAGAGCGTCAATGCGGCCCGGTCTGGCCAGATAGCTGACAGTGCTCTCGTCGGTCACGTCAAGGAGAGCGGCCCAGTGATCCCGTATGAGTTTACGCAGGGAGCTTTCCTCGTCGGGAATGGAAAGCACGCTGGTGGTCTGGGGAAACCAGAGGTTGGAGGCTCCCAGAGTGATGAGCTGGGGGCGCGCCTCGCAGGGCGTTGCGGCGCGCTGGCGCAGGTGGGGATGCAGACCGCTGCAGACATAGGGCGGTTCTCCGGCTCTGAGTCTGGCGGCCAGCGCCGAGAGCGGCTTTCTTTTGCCGCAGGCACAGCTGACCATGATGTCCGAAATATCCCCGGTAATGCCGAATTCGTTCATATGCAGATCGGGACGGGCGCAGGGCGCGCCGTCATGGATGAAGTCGTTCCAGGGCACATCCGACAGATGCCCGTCCGGGCAGGCCAGCAGAAAGCGCACAGGAATGGCGCGCGGGGGATTGCGGGGATTGGTCATCCGGTCGCAGTGGGCATGGACGAAGCGCGCCGACTGATACGGGGATTCCCGCTTTTCAAACAGGTCGTCATCCAGCGGGGCCAGCGCTCCGCACACGCTGCACCGCATCCAGCGGGGGAAGGGGACGACGGGCACGCCCCGGCTGTCGTTTTCTTCTTCCTGCACGGGAGGCAGGCGCAGTTCCCGAAGCTGCGGGCCGACAATGCGCTGCACGGCGGCCAGCAGGCGATTTTCGACGATGGGCCTGCACAGGTCCCTGTTCCAGTAATCAAGTCCCATGACAAGGGCCGAGAACTCCGGCAGATCGAGCGTTGCGCCGACGCCGAAGGTGAACATCAGCTGACTGGGGCGAATTTCTCCGACGACAGACATAAGCTATTCTCCCCGGGGGGACAGCCCCGTTGGGTCCGTATCCAGTAAGAGATTGACGGTTTTTTCCACGTCGCGCAGGCTGTTGGGGCAGGAAAAGGGGGCCTGCGGCTTGTCCGGGGTTTCCATCAGACCGGCGGTGGAGGAACCGGGCACATAGCTCAGACTGACGGCAGTCTGCCTGCGTATCCGGGTCAGCCATTCGTCGCGCAGTTTTTCCAGCGCTTTTTTCAGCCTGTTTTCGGCGTCGTTGTCCTGCATGATGGCGGAGGCGCGTTCCAGCAGCAGGCGGCAGGCTTCGGCAAACAGGGCTTCGTTCTGCGGCAGGTCGCCGGCGGTTTTGTTGCCGTTCATGACGACCGTGTACTGACGGACAAGGGAGAGCAGCACCCCGGCCAGCCCGCGATCCAGCGCCCGGCTGGCAAAGGGCGTGACGGACAGGGCCTCCACATGGCGCTGAAACGCGGCATGGTAGGCGTAGAAGTCCTCAAAATGCGAAAGGTCGCGGGGGCGGGCCCAGTTGTACAGGGTCAGCACCAGCCCCGGGGCCCGGGCGGAACGCCCCACGCGGCTGCTGGCCTGAATGTATTCCGAGGTGGTCCGGGGCTGGCCCAGCATGATCATCAGACCCAGCCGCTCGATATCCACGCCCACGGAAATCATGTTGGTTGCCAGCACGACATCATACGGCCTTTTTCTCCAGTCTGATTCCCGCGGCTGGTTTGCGGAAAAGCTGTTGCCCAGCCGCTCCAGAATAAGCGGAATATTCCGGCTGCTCTGGCGGGAGGTCAGCTCCTCGGCCGGGCCGAGCGTGCGCGGGGCAAGGCCGCGGGGCTTTTTGTCCGCCAGGCGGCTGCGGACTTCGTCTTCCACCAGGCGGCGGGTTCCGGCCAGTTCGCGGATGGAGTTGAAATAGCCGACGGCGGTCATCCAGGGATCGGCGGCGTCGCCCTGTTCATTGAAAAGCTTCTGGGCCGCGCCCAGAGCCGTGGCATAGAGGCGGACAGTGGAAGGCGGCATGCGCCGGCCTATGGCGCAGATACCCATGTAGACGCGCCCGGGACAGTCGGCATCCACGGGCCGCTCGCAGGAAAAGAAGTTGTCGCGGCTGTCCACGCCGGGCGGCGGAAAGACCTCGACCCGGCGATTGAACAGACGGCGCACCTGTTCCGCGGCGCGGCGGATGGTGGCAGTGGACGCAATGATCTTCGGGCGCACGGTGCGGCCGTCACACTGCCACTGACACAGCGTATCCACGGCGTTTTCGTACAGGGCCGTCATGGAGCCGAGGGGGCCGCTGATCAGGTGCAGTTCGTCCTGTATGACGAGATCGGGAGGCCGCAGCCAGCCGTGCGCCGTGACGCGGGCTTCGGGAATCGGACCGTAGCGGCGGTGCACGACGCCCGGACTTTCCTCCACATCGGGGGACAGAAAGCCGTGCCGCGGGCAATGGCCCGTCACCCGGCCGAAGAGCATGCCGGCTTCGCCCTTCCAGGGCATCTGAGCGAACTTGTCCACCGTGGAAATGAGCAGGGCAGGGGGCCGCCGGTAGATTTCCTCGTCCACGACCATGACGGGCAGTCCCTCCTGCGGGGAGCGGGCGGCGGAAAAGCTGCACTGACCGTCGGGATCGCCGCAATATGTCAGGCAGCGCTGGCTGCCTGTCGTGCCTTTGGAGATGGAGACATTGTTTTCCGTAATGGGCGCGCCGCACCAGGGGCAGGTGCGAAACTGCATGACGGACGAGTCGCGGCCGAGGCTGTGCCTGCTGCCTCTGTCCTTTTCTCTGGCGGCGCTTTCCAGCGTGTTGGGGGTGGAGCGGGAGCCAACCCAGAGGCCCAGACGGAAAGGCTCCTGTCCCCAGGTCTGCGGGTCCTGCCGGCGCAGCACCTCGCAGGCGCAGATGAGGGCCGCCGCACGCTGAAACTGTTGCAGGGTCAGCAGCCGCAGGGTGTAGCGCATGAAGACCCCCACGCCGTGTTCCGCATCCAGACCGCCCAGATCGGGATGCAGGCGGCGCATGGCCAGCGTGAAGGCCGTCAGGCCGAGATAGGCCTCTGTCTTGCCGCCGCCGGTGGCAAACCAGAGCAGTTCGGCCACGGCGTCATATCCCTGTCCGCTGCGTTCCGGGTGCAGCGGATCGGACAGCGTGGGCACATTGCAGAGCAGAAAGGCCAGCTGAAACAGGCGCCAGCTGCGGTTACGGGGCTGGTCTGTCTCCTTAAGCAGCTTTTTCCGTTCTTCGACGCCGGGCTGCGTGCCGTGTACGCGGGCGGCATAGATGCTGTGAATGCGCTGGTAATACATGGCCTTGTTGGCAAAGCGGAAGGCCCGCAGGGCCGCTGCGTCCCGCAGCAGAACGTCCCGGCCCTCCTGCATGCGTTGCAGGGCGCGGCGGGCGTCGTTCTGCGCCCGGGCGGCTCCGGGGGCGAACTCCGTTCCCGCAAGGCCGGAGGGCAGCGCGTCCACCCAGGCGGCATAGGCCCGGATGATGCGATCCAGCGTGTCCCGCAGGCCCTCGCGCGGCAGGGCGGCCAGTTCCTTCATATCCAGCACAATGCCTTCGAGCAGGGGATCATCCTGTGCGGAACGGGGCGTTTGCCCGGGAACACAGGCCACGGGCAGGAAGTCCGTCGCCAGGCGGCGCGCCCGCTCCGGCGCATCTCCGGGATCGCGATCCACCCGGACGGCGCAGCCGTGTCCCTTGCCGAAGATACGGCAATGACGATAGCGCAGGGCCAGGGCTTCCATCTCCTGCGCCTCGTCCGGGTCCAGAAGGCTGTGATCTCCCATACCGGCGGCCTGCCGCTGCACAAAGACGGGCCGCTGCTGCCCGTCGTCGCTTTCCGCGCTCATGGCCACCTGAAAGATCCAGCAGGCGCCTTCCTTGTGCCGGTGTTTCGGGAACGTATTGCGCAGAAAGAGCGTCACATGCCACAAATCCCCGCGACGCCGTATGCGCCAGCAGAGGCAGACCGGCTGTTTGTCCGCAAGCTGGAGCGAGTCTTCTCCTTCCCGCAGGGGAAGGCGCACAGGGGCCGGGGTGACGGGAATCCGCTTCCAGACCGTGACTGGCCCGCCGCTTTTGGGATCGCTAAGCAGGCGGCTTGCCCCGGATTCGTAGCGTCCCCAGGAGGTACGCACCAGCAGGGCCTGTTCCTCCCCGTCCACCAGACAGGAAAAACCGGCGCAGGAGGGCAGCAGGCTGTCTACCAGCACGGGTTCGCGTTCGGCCGGGGCGTCTGGTTCGTCTGTGCCGGCGACGGACAGCGTGTCTGCTCCTGTTTCCGTTTCCGCCGCGTCGTCCGCTTCCGTTCCGGCGTCATCGGAGCCGGGAGGCGTCCCGTCCTTGCCGGGGCGACTGCCGCCCGGCGCAAGGCAGCCGACAAGATAGCGCTGTGTCAGGCGCTCGCCGGACAGGATTTCTTCTTCCGGGCCGTCGGTCGGGCCCAGCAGATCGCGGCGCAGCAGCTCGATAAGTTCTTCGCGAAGGGCAAAAGGGGTAGGGGTGGACATGGGCGGGCAAATTGTCAAACGAAAGTTGACACAAAGAACACCCCATCTTCCTTCATTTT